>JAUZOB010000066.1 GCA_030706665.1 Bacteroidota bacterium | reverse complement strand
CTTCAATACGTTTTAAATGTTCGCCCAGGTCTGCACTTTTAGGGGCATAAACATAAACATCAGGGTTAACCTGAGGGTACATATTTTTTTGCACCAGAGATGCATGAAAATGTCCGGGATCAAGAGTTATTAATTTTACTTCACCGGGAGCACCAGTAAAAGAAACTTTAGCTTTTTGAATGCTTTTAACGGGTTTCCGATTTCCAAAAGATAGTATTGTTAATGTAGATAAGGCTAGAATTATAGCCATCGAGAATAAATGTTTCATTCGTTGAAATATTTTTATTTTTTGATTCTGATATCTTTTCCATTTAGCCATCTGCGGTATTCATCCTTACAAAAAACTTTGATGATTGTCACAAATCAGGATCAATGTTTTGCTAAGTTACAGTGAAAGCCAAAGAGATGAATAGAAATATTACAATTTCAATAAATTCTTTAAGTATAACACTGATTCCAGTAAACAATGATAGTAACGATTGGCTTATTGAATAATTTTAGCGTTTTGAAGTAAGTTAATGACTCGTTTTTGAGATAAATTAAAAACCAGATATCGACGGTCGTTGGCTGGAATGATCACTTTCCCGTTATTATCCGGAACAGGGATCTCTTTCCAGTTTGTTTCAAACAGCTGAATCTTCTGTTTCCCCAAGGGCAGTTCAATTTTTGCTTCGCCTCTGCTATGCCAATATACTACATATGTTTTGTTGTCTCGTCTGAAAATAAATGAACGAATGACGGAAGAAGAATCATTCCCTAATGTGATTTGGCGATAGGGGTGTAATTCAAATTTTCCTGTTTCGTTTTTTAGTAAGATATGTTCCTGATCAAGATTTTTAAGTTCTTCTTTTTGCTTTTCGGTAAAGAAGTTCTGAATACGGGCTTCTTCCCAGTTTCGGATCACCTCAAAATTGTCTTTAGTTCGGGGATGCTCTTTTATGTGATTTAATTTACCCATCAAGGCAATCGGACAATCCCATGCAGCTCCACGGCTACAGATATATTCGTACATATCGGGCTGCATGCCAATTGTGACATTGCTTGGAGCCAGATAATTATTCCATCCGAAGTTGATCGATGTAAAATCCTGTGCAATATACCTGGCATCATAAGCAGGATACTTTTTAGTGGCAGGACGAATATATTCAGGACGGTACAAGTCGAAAGCATTTGCACGGGTCAGAATATGCCATCCGAAATGTGACTTTAAGGCACCTTCTGAAAGGAGAGGAGCAGGTTTTAAACAATTATAAACAATAAGTTGCGATTTGGATACATTATACCAATAGGGTGGGTGTACGTCTTCTGCTCCGTCAAAATACACGAATTGGAATCCCGCTTTGGAATAAATCTCCCCGAGTCTTTCTGCAACTTCCTGTTGGATGCTGGTGTTTTGATCGAATCGAATAAACAGAGGCCAGGTATCAACATCTAATAATCCCAATTTGAATCCCTTTTCAAAAGACGAAATTTTCGAATTAAGTTCACCTCTTTTGCACCCGGTGAATTGGTAGGGTGGAGTGGTCGTGTAATTTTGATAGGTTATTAATTCATTTCCTATTTTCAGGAAACGCCTTTCGTCATCAAGAGTACAGTTTTCAGGATTTTCTTCAACCGGAATTACGGTTGAGTGAGAATCGATCGATTCACGTAGTGTGAACGTCCGTACCAGGTTTAGACGAGGGTCCGGAATAGGACTGACGTAAGGATCATCTTTGGCAGCTTTGGAATAATGAATATGAAAACCTGGAATCATTCCGGCTTCTTTAATCTTACGTGTAATCGTTTGTAAGTCTGCCATTCCATTTGGATATTTTGAATTCCAGGGGAAATGCCCCATGGAAGTAGCAAAATCAGGATAATATATTACTATCATGTGAAATCCTCCCTGTTTCGCATAGGCAATATGTTCGTCTATGTTTTGAGGAGTTACATCACGAAGTTCGTAATAAGAGTATTTGTAGGCTTCGCATCTGCGACTTTCAACCCCTCGGGGAAGATTATAGTCTTTCTCTAACTGATCAATGCGATCCAGTAATTTATTGGTAGAGGTCGTAATCAATGCAGCGCCGACTCCCATTAACTTAACATTGTTTTCCATCCCGGCACTCAGCTTTATATACCGATCTTCCTTGAATCCGTCAATTTTTGCATACGGATCGGTTGCAAGTACATTGACCGCAACTTTATTATCCCAAACGACATTTAGCCATTCTCCAAAATATTTGCGTTTTTGTACAGGAAGCTGAAGTAGTGTAAATTCATCTATTTCAGTTCTTCTTTTTTCTCCGAATGCTTCAATTTTATAATCTAAACCGCTAAGTTTAAATCCGATATAGCTATCTGTAATATTCAATTTAATGGTTGCAGTGTAAGCAGAGAATTCAAATCCTACTTTTAATTCATCACCGACGCGATAAATAGTGTCGGAAGCAAGTATTTTCTGTTTTGCCGGGAAGGTCAGGAAATATTCGTTATCGTATGGACGATATTCTGTTATTGAACAAAGTGGAACATTGGCCCCTTTCTCTAAACATTCTTGTCCGGTGGGTTTATGCTTTAAGCTGATCGCTTTCCCATTAGAACTTAGTACTAACCGCATTTCAGCGTTTTCAATTACGATTTCTTTAGGTGCCGCTTTCCTCTCTTTTGCTGAGGCAATATTGAGATTTGTCAGGGTCAAGGCAAATATGAGAACGGAATAAAGGTACTGTTTCATGTTTTTTGACGTTATAAATTGAAAGTTCTGAGATATCCCTGAGAACATTTATCATTGTTCACAATGCGGGAGCAAGAAGAAACTGTATGAATAAACGGATTGAATTCTGATCAACTTACAGATTAGATAAGGTTTCATTTGAAGCAACTTTAAATTCTTTTCGGAATTTTCAACAAATTGAAACATTAATGGCCTGTGATATAATCTATAAATGCAAGTTGTCAATAATCAGATTTTCAGACAGTCTCTAAATATTTATTTTTTTGAACGTTCGTCGGCTCTCTTTTGGCGATCGACAATTATATCTGCCAACTTTTTGTACATTTTTTGTAATTCAACATCAGAAGAGGTGGCCATGGTGTACCATGCTCCGCCTCCTTCATAATAAGCTACCGGCTTTAAATCCCATACCTTACTATTGGAAAATGCCTGGATATAACTATAAAAGCGCTCTCTATAGGATGATTGAGTGACACGTCCGTCAAATTCCATTTCTAATCCCATGTTATGTATGCTGGCAAAATTGCATGCATCCGGGAGACGCTGATAAGGGATCGATAGGGTGAAGAAATAATTGGGTTGAAGGTAAGCATAGTCGAATCCGAGAGTATTCCATTTATCCCCTCCTATAGCGTTCCAATAAGGGATCCAATGTAACTTAAAACCTTTTGAAGCTAGATAGTTTTTAGTCAGGGCAATCGCATTGGTATAATTGTTTGAATTTTCATCCACCCAGTAAAATCCGGCTAGTGCGAGATGTTTATAATTTTTCTCCTGCCATCTTTTGAGTACTTCGTCAATAAACCATTGTTCAGCTCTTACCTGATCGTTTACATTGTTAAAGTCGAGAGCTTTGCCATCGATGCTTCCCCATTCAGTAAATCCGTTAATAGGAGTTGGGATACTGACTACGACTTTCCTTTTACGATCCGGAACGTTACCTTTTTGTGCACGCTCTTCGAGAACGGTCTCCAATGCATCAAAGCTCCTTTGGCTTGAGAAGTATGTATCGATCAATGATTGCCATTGTTCTTTCCCTGCTTCTTTCCTGTTAAATCCGGGATAATATTCATAGTCGGTAACACTGTCAAAGATTTCAAGGAATAAGTATCCATCGAATAACCATTCTGTTTTTCCGTTATTCTCACGATAAACATAGGGCCTGATTCTGGTTGTAGTCCAGGGAAGGCGCTGTCCTCCACCGTCGTAAATTAATACTAAATCGCTGATAGGATTAGTCGACTCGTATTTGGGAGGAATGATTGGTTTAACATCATCCGATTTGCTCTGACTACAAGAGATTGTACAACATGAAAATAGGAGCACAATCGATAAGCCGAGAACATTCACAATTATTTTAAGATTCATAGGGTTGTTTGAAATGATTTAACAATTATGCGATAATCGTGTATATGGTTTGTCAGGTTTAATTCAGATTTTTAATAAAGGGCATTCCAGATTACATGAAACGTATGTATAAATACCTTGCGTATATTTGTTTTTTAGTTACCAGTGAGTCTCAATTCCCTGAGAACGGATCATTTGTTGGAATTCTTCCAGCATTTCTTTTTGTTCCCGGACTTGTTTAGGGATCACTTTCTTGGTAAGGGCATAAGTAACCAACATTCCAACCGATTCGCCGATGTTCCATTCTACAGGATGAAGTCGGTAACAGCCATTGGTGATATGTGTTGTGCCTATATTTTTATTAGCCGGGAGTAAATTTTCCATTCTTATTGGCAATAGGGCTCCCAAAGGAATTTGAAATGGCAGCGAATCAAAATCGATATAGTTATTTCCTCCGCAGTCCGGGTGTATGTCTATATGGTAATAACCAATGCCTACACTATCGAAGAAGTCAGCAGCTAACTTTACATTCTTGTCTCCGGTAACAAGTGCTCTGCTTTCTTTTCCAACGTGCTGTTCCGTAACTGTAAAAGCTGCTTTTATACGGCGTGATTCACGGATATAGGGATATTTTGCCAATCCGTCTTCAGTCCCTAATATATCGCGACGTAAACGAATGCCGGGCCATCCTTTCCCGTTGTCCGGTCGGGGAGCTTCTGTCTGTAACCAATATAGGAGCGACAGACTCAGCTGTTTGGCATGGTTGACATGTTTTTCAAAATCTTTAGGAGTTGCACCAATCAGATTCCCTAACATATAATCATTCTGTGGCCAGTTTACAATCGTAATGTCGCCGGGATAGAATCCCGGAGTAAAGTTATTCCGGTTGATAATTCGTCTGTAGTTCCATAAATTAAACAAAGAACCGGTACGAATGCCCTCCGGATGAAATCCCAGCTGTTTGGGCTGAAGAGTGGAAGGGTTGCTGTATTGCAGATCCAGTAATTTACCGGGCCATTGTGGAGTCATTTTCGGAATGTAGTTCCTCCAGAATTCATAATCATGGGGTTTTTCAATGATGTGATTTTCTCCGGGAACGTAATCCATGGCGAAGCAAACCGTAAAAGACTGATTGTTTTCATGATTTGCTTTTTCAGGTGCGTGAAGTTCTCCGGTCTCAGAACGGGATTCTGTTCCTGTAACAAATTCAGTTTCTGTTATGGGAAGCAGGTCGCCTAATTCAGTGGCATCAACAAAATAGGGAGCTGTTAATTCTACTAAATTCTTTGTCCTGAGATCTATTACTTTTAAACTTTTAACTCTATTCCCATCTAATGTTGCACTATGGATCTTGTGTTCCGGTAATAAGCACAATTTTCCGTTACTGATATAAGGTGCGAGCATCTCGTTAAGAACAGCGAGGGCAACGCGAGGTTCATGGCATAATTTAGAGACAGATCCATCTCCCGGATTCAGATAAGGCCTGGCTTTGGCATCTTCGGTCAGTGGATAATTACGGATGTAATATTGACGTATGGCATTCCTGAAGTCGCGATATAAACGAGTGGCGCCATGTGTTTCTATCCAGGGATGTTCGTCCGGAGGCACTCCTTGTTGGGTGATTTGTCCTCCGATCCAATCGGTTTCTTCTGTTAGAATAACCGTAAGGTTATTCCGTAACGAAGCTAAAGCTGCAGCACAACCACCTAATCCTCCTCCAACAATTACTACATCTGCCGATCGTTTTAGTTGATCGTTCCAGGTTGTCTTTTTTCCCGATGCAGCAGATACAGAATTTGGAATTCCGAGAACGGAAGCAGAAATGACTGCGCCTCCGCTCAATGCCATGTGTTTAAAGAAACTCTTCCGATCCATACCTTTGTTTTGTTTGTTATTTATTCAATCCGGGCAACAAAACCACCATCGGAAACCATTCTTATTGTTAATTCCGATTGATTGGTAAGAGGCTTTACTGTGTGATTAAAGTCCTCTGCAAAATTGTTGGAGTTGATTCCATCTTGCAAAATGGTGGCTTTTTTGGTACCGGATGAAAGGAAAGAGAGATCAATTTTAAACTCGCGTTCGATTCCGTTATTTAAAGCTCCGATAAACCATTTATCATTTTTCCTTCGTGCAATAACCAGATATTGGCCCACTTTGGCCTCCAGAACACGAGTTTCATCCCATGTAACCGGAACACTTGAAAGGAAGTTTGTTGATTCTTGTTCCCGTTCGTAATTTGAGGGGCTATCACACAACATTTGAATGCCACTTTCAAAGACTACGGATAATGCCAGTTGGTGACAACGGGTGCCCTGACTGCCGGGATGATTAAAGTTAGGTTGAAATTCTTTGGGATGATAGTTGCGCATAGCTCCCGGAGTATAATCCATTGGTCCGCATACCATACGGATAAACGGGAGCGTTAGATTGTGCTCGGGGGTAACAGTTTTCGCAACTTTACATTGTTCCAGTCCATGCACTCCTTCATATGAAAGAACATTGGGATAGGCACGCTGCAGTCCTGTCGGTTTAAATGCTCCATGGAAGTCAACCAGCAATTGTCGTTTGGCTGCTTCGCGGGCAATTTTTTCGTAAAAATTGACCATCCACTGATCGGCACGATTCATGTAGTCGATCTTAATGCCTGCAATCCCCCATTCTTTAAAGGTATCAAGAATAGAGATCTGTTTGTTGACTGCACACCATGTGGCCCAAAGAATGATACGAACGTTCTTTTCCTTTCCGTAACGTATGAGTTCCTTCAAATCAATTGAAGGATTCGGATGACTTAAATCCATTGTAGATGCCGACCATCCTTCGTCCATGATCAGATACTCTAATCCATTCTTTGACGCAAAATCAATATAGTATTTATAGGTGTCGGTATTTAATCCTGCTTTGAAGTTAACGCCATATAAATTTGTGGCGTTCCACCATTCCCAGGTTGTTCGTCCTGGTTTAATCCAAGCCGTATTCTCAAGCTTATTATCTTTTGACAACAGATAGACAAGATTTGATTCTATCAATTGTGCATCTTTTTCGGTGATGATCAGAACACGCCAGGGGAAAGATCTCTTTCCGGTTGTTTTGGCAATATAGTCTGCACTCTGTGTAATTTTGCTTTGGCGATCACCAATAATTTCAGTTTTTAAGGGGGATGGAGGAAATGTTGCAGTTAATCGATTCCCATCTGCTTTTTTAAAAAACATGTGCGGATAGTCATAGAGATCAGCCTCGGTTATCAACATTTTATATCCGTCAGTTTGTTCAATCAGCAACGGAAGATAAGTGTTTAGCTTCGTAGAAAAATCGGAAATAGTGGTTTGTAAATAAGGTTTCTCATAGCTGCAGGCATATCCGTCTACTTGCGAAACCCACATTTTGACATCATCTGCAAATTCAAGATTGTTGGTCTCATTCACCTTAACCGAATCATTTTTGTTTGTCACAAATCGATAACTCACGCCATTATCGTAAGCCCGAAATTCGACTGTCAGATTGTTTTTAAAGAATAAGCTTAATTGATTGTAGTGATTTTCCAGCACGCTGTTCTTGAGTGGAATAACGGGGGTAACCAGATTCTTGTTTGTTGTGGTAGTAACCTTCGATAGCTTCGCACCTTTCGCCAGAGGTTTTCCATTAAAGAGTAAATCAATATCGGCATTCTTCAACATCGATCTGCCATTTAATGCAACGGAGTAGTGAATGCCGTTTTTTATATCAATAGCAACCTCTAGCTTATTGTCAGGTGATTTAAGCTTGTAAACCGGATTAGCTGATGCAAAACCTCCGATGCAAAAACAGATGATCAATAAAAGCTTATTCATGAAATCATAAATTATAGGGGATCGTTTTTTTATTTATTGGAAAAACGGATTAATTCTTCCGCTTAATGCATTTTGAACATTGCCATCGTAATAGAAGATGATAGGTGATTTGCCCTTAAATTCAGTAAAACTGGCAACATATTCATTATAAAGTTTTAGCGATTCAGGGGTATTATTCGGAGGAACGATCTTACCGCTTAGTTCCATTTCTGCTCCAACCTGAGTTTTTGATTTCTTAGGAATTACGATTTCTCCCTTTGTGGAACAAATAGACTGTTTACTCACGCAATAATGAACTCCGGTTAGATTCTGGGGCACATTTTTATCGAAGTAATAATGGGGTTGAATGACAACATAATCAAAGATTGTCTTTTGATTGGTTACATATCCGATTTTTTTGATGATTTCATCTGAGTAGGACCCATATCCATAATAGGGGATCCATAAGAATTCTTTTTTAAATTTTTTGTGAACTTCGGATGAAAGGTCATTCATTAACTTGATTGTCCCATTTGCCATTATGTCGTTATAATCAACAGACCCGTAAACGGACTCCTGATTCATATAGATGCCACGGATGTTATTCTTCCAAACTTTTGCTTCGATCTGATTACGGAGATTGGAAATAAATTCAACAAATGGGGCTAAACTGGAGGGGGCAATCTCGAAGTTTTTAGATGAGATGCCTGGTGTCCCAATCCATATTTTAGCTGTGCTTCTTCGTGAAACAAGCTGATTGACGGTGTTTAGAATTAACGGAGAAAGGTTTGCTTTATACCCCTCGGCGCTATTGCCATATTTACCTGCTTCTTTGGGTATTATAACAAAATCGGTAACGTGAGAGTCGGCTAAAGCTTGCCAGTCGGCATTGGTATATAATTTGATCTGGCCTTCAAATATGCAGATCCCTTTGATATTTGCTTTTTCCTGATCTGCAAATAAGGAACAGTTTGCAAAAAGGACTGAGATTAATGATAGAAGAATAATTTTTTTCATAGTGCAATTAGAATGTTGATGATGATACGTTTCTGTTTTCTAAGGTTGAACCCCAAGTTTTTTTAGCACCCAATTTACCCGTTGTTCTTGCTGGTCGGGGTATGACCAATGTCCTAAGTCCTGATAGATAAATAATTCTTTAGGTGCAGTAATTACATTGTAGGCGGAATAGGTGGAGGTGGGGGGACAGGTTTCATCATTGAATCCCCATGAATAATAACCCGGAACTTTAACAAAACGGGCAAAGTTCACAACATCATAGTATTTGGATGTCTCAATTTTGTCAGGTTTATTGGTAAAGCTATTTTTAAAGAAATGAGGCCAGCCTCCAGTTCGTTCATGTAAATATCCGGTCATATCACACATTGCAGGATAGAGAGCTGCCAGATATTTAATTCTAGGGTCAAGTGCTGCAGTCACAATTGAAAGAGCGCCTCCCTGACTCCCCCCTGTTACAGCAATTCTCTCTCCGTCAAAATCGGGAAGACTGTAGATGAAGTCAACTGATCGGATACATCCCAGGAACACCCGTTTGAAATAGTATTCATTCTTATCATCGAGGTTAAAGCCGGAGTATCCATTTAATGCTCCATTATCCAAAGCACTGTATATTTCAGGTGCAAGATTGACAGGAATTCCGTGAATCCCAATGGAAAAGGTAATGACTCCTTTTGCTGCAGTAGCTACATCTCCATAATAAGGTCGAATACCGGCTCCGGGAACATTCAGGATCGCCGGGTATTTCCCTTCTTTCTTCGGTTTGCATAAAATTCCAAAGATTTTACCTTTATAAGAGTTTATGCCTACATGGTACACGTCAACAAGGTCCGTACACCGTTCAGGTAAAAGAGTAATTGATGGTTTCATTGAGATATTCCCCAATTCCTGCTTCCCTTTCTCCCAGAACGAATTAAAATCGTCGGGTAAGGTAGTTGTCGGCTGAATATTCAAAACATCAAATCCGGCAGTGGCTGATCCTTTATATTGTTTGTTATCGATGTCGACAGTTGCAGTACAACGTAGAAATCCGGGTTGCTTCATTGATTTTACCTCAATAATCGTCGTTCCATTTTTCAAAGTGATTTGTTTGTCTTCAAGAGGCTTCATTTTTTCAGGTCCGATCTGGTAGTGTACATTAACCTGATTAACCGGAACCCCAAATTTCAGAACGGTAATTGTAAATTTAGGCTTTTCACCTAACTGATATGTCCAATCGGCATGATCAGGTGCAACAATTACCTGTACTATCTCTTTTTGAGGCTGAGCTTGAGATTGGGTTGAATATGATAAAAATAGTATCCCAATGAATAATAAATGGTAAATTAATTTTCCAATAGTTTTCATTTGAGTTGATATTTAGATTATTCGAAATATTGATTAATTCTGGAGCTCAGCGCATTTTGAATATTCCCATCCCAATAAAAAACAACTGGAACATTACTTTTAAACTCAATGTATTTAGATACATAATCAAGATATCGCGAAAGTTGATCCTTATAATTGTTCGGAGAAACAATATGCCAGTCAAGTTCCATTTCAGGGCCAATAATGGTCTTTGATTTTTTTACTGTTACAGCTTTCCCGTTTCTATAGCAAACATTTTGTTTTTTAATACTATTGTAAACCCCATCCAGATTTGTTTTGACTGTACCATCGAAATAATAGTGAGGTTGTATAACTACATAATCAAAGATGTTTGCCTGATCTGCTACATATCCGATATTCCTGATGATATTATTGGGATCTGTTCCATATCCATAATAAGGAATCCAAAGAAATTCTTTCTTGAGATTATTATGGACAAGGACTGAAAGGTCGCTCATTAATTTTATGGTTGGATTTCCCATTATGTTGTTATAATCGACAGTGCCGTAAACGGACTCCTGATTCATATAGATTCCGCGAATATTATTAGTCCATTTGGTGGAACCTATCTGTTGACGGATGTAACTGATATAATTGAAAAATGGGCTTGTGCTGGTTGCTGCAATAGCGTAATCTCTTGAGCTAACCCCGGGAGTCCCAATCCATATTTTTGCAGTGCTTCTACGCATAACAAGCTGGTTAATTGCATCGATTACCAGTGGAGCAAGTTTGTTTTTGTATCCGGATTCAGTACTGTCATAGTTTTCGACTGCAGCCGGGATAATGACAAAGTCAGTGACTTTTGAATCTGCTAGTGCTTGCCAATCTGCAGGGGTAAAGGACTTAGCTTGTCCTACTTCAATCGTGATTCCTTTTAGCTCGCAGGAAAGAGTTTTGTTATTTCTCCCTCCCGAAATACTCATATTATTCTTTTTATCTTTTGAATAGGCCGAGATGTTACAGATAATAATACTTACAAGAATGATAAATAATTTTTTCATGATATTAATATAGATTGTTGAATCCCTTGAAGTTAGATGATCCTATTTAATAGGATCATCTATTGTTTATAATATAGGTTTATTCTGCCACTCAGTGCATTCTGAACATTCCCATCCCAGTAAAAGACAACCGGTTCGGTAGTCTTAAATTCTTTATATTTTGCCACATATTCAAGATAACGAGATAGCTGAGCGCTATAAGCACTAGGCGGAACTATATGCCAGTCAAGTTCCATTTCAGGCCCAATGGCAGTCTTTGATTTTTTTGTTATAACGGGTTGTCCATCACTGAAACAAACATTCTGTTTCTTTACACAGTTGTATACCCCGTCCAGATTTGTTTGAACTGTGCCGTCAAAATAATAGTGAGGCTGAATAACGACATAGTCAAAAATATTAGTCTGGTCGGCAATATAAGCGATATTCTTGATGATAGAAGTTGGGTCTGATCCATAACCATAGTAGGGAATCCATAAGAACTCTTTCCCTAAAATAGAATGTACAAAGGTTGAAAGATCATTGAAAAGAGCTATTTGGCTGTTCGTCATGATATTGTTATAATCCACAGTTCCCATAATGGCTTCCTGGTTCATATATATGCCACGAATGTTATTCTTCCATTTAGAATCACCTATTTGTCCTTTAATGTATTTAATGTAATTGCTGATAGGGGTAAGACTGGTAGTGGCAATTGATTGTATTGACCCTGGAGTACCGATCCATATCTTGGCTGTACTTCTACGCATTGCCAATTGGTTAATTGCATCGATTACCACAGGAGCAAGCTGCTCCTTATATCCGGTTTCCGTACTTCCATAAGTACTGGCAGCTTTGGGAATAATCACAAAATCAGTGACCTTTGAACTAGCCAATGCATCCCAATCGTCTGACGTCAGGGTCTGTGCCTGCCCAACGGAAAGGGTAATCCCGTTGATGTTACCGGTTAGTTTATTGGTTGTACCTCCATTGTTCCCTGGTTTAACAACAATAGGATCGTCATTCGACTTCTTTGAGCAAGCGCATAGGCAGATGATACAACTCAATAGGATAAGGAACGTTCTTTTCATAAGACTTTTGATTACATGATTGAGATTAGTTAGTATATTGTGACGACGATTCTTTAGCAATTTTCAATAAAAAGGATTGATTCTTTCTTTTAATGCATTTTGAATATTCCCGTCCCAGTAGAAGATAACTGGTTTTGAGGCTTTAAATTCTTTATACTTTTCTACATATTCAAGATATCTTCCAAGTTGATTTTGTTGTTCATTGGGTGAAACAATGTGCCAGTCTAATTCCATTTCAACGCCGATGACTGATTTTGACTTTTTCGGAACAACAGGTTGTCCATTCCGATAACAGACATTCTGATTTTTTACGCTATTGTAAACTCCGTCCAGATTTGCTTGAACGGTG
>JAUZOB010000065.1 GCA_030706665.1 Bacteroidota bacterium | reverse complement strand
TGAATTTCTGGTTGAATAATCAAACCGAAATGTTTATTGTGTATCGGGACTCATATTCCTGAAAACAAGTTAGATTAATTCAATCATTCTAAACTCATCCGGGGATTGACAGCTTGTGCTGCGATTCCCGGATGTGATTTGCAGCCCATTGCCGGAATGAGGTTTTTGAATATTTAGTACTAGAGAAAGCATGAAATCATTTCTTAAAGAAGTCGCAGCATTTTCGTACAATACATATCAGGATAAATTGCATCGTGTCTGCATGGTCTTCCCAAATCGACGGGCCGGAATATTTTATTCGAAATATCTGGGGCAGTTAACCGGGAAACCTCTGTTGAGTCCGCGTATTGTGACAATCAATAACCTGGTAAGCGAGTTCTCTTCTTTAAAACCTGCTGATCCGCTGAATCTGATTTTTCGTCTTTATCGTGTGTTTGCCGAAGTAGCTAAGTCAACCGAGCCGTTTGATACTTTCTATTACTGGGGAGAGATGCTGATGAACGATTTTGACGATGTGGACAAGTACCTGGTAAATCCGGAAGATATATTCCGAAATCTGGCTTCACTCAAGGAAATTGAACAGATGTTCGATTATCTGACGGAGGAGCAAAAAGAGCATATCCGCGATTTCTGGGGAAATATCGCGTCGATTGATCAGTCTGTAAATCGTGACGGGTTTGTTTCAATTTGGGAAGTTTTGCTGACGATCTATCAGAAGTTCAGAGAAGGGTTGAGAAATGACGGCGAAGCATATGAGGGAATGATTTATCGGGAGATGGTTGATAAAATCAATCGGAATATTTCGTTGTCCGATGAAAGCGAATATTACATCTTTGCCGGATTCAATGCTTTAAATCCTTGCGAACGGCGACTGTTTTCGTATTTGCGCGATACAGGTAAAGCCGATTTTCTTTGGGACTTCGATCAATATTACCTCGACATCAACGGGCATGAAGCCGGACTGTTCATGCGCGATAACCTGAAACAGTTTCCGATGCCGGGATCCTTTCAGCTCAGCAGTAATTTTGCAAATAAGAAAATTGAAGTGATTGCGGTTCCGTCTTCTACGGGACAGGCCCAGGTTGTGGCAGAACAGTTGAGTAAGAATGAGCCTGCCGTTGAAAATACAACAGAAGATCAATCTGAACTCTTTGACCGGACTGCAATCGTATTGGGAGAGGAAGACCTTCTTATCCCTGTTCTAAGCGCTTTGCCTTCAAATGTCGGGAATGTGAATATTACAATGGGATATCCGTTAAGGGTAACCCCTGTTTATGGTTTTGTAATGGAATTGGTCGACCTGCAGCGCAATGCACGGGTTGATGCGGAGGGGAAGGCTGAATTTTACCACCAAAATATTTTGTCGGTGTTGCAACATCGGCTTATACGCGAAACTTATCGTGCAGAATCGGATGAGATTGTGGCAGGGATTATCCGTCATAACCGGGTTTATCTGGTACCTGAAGAGTTGCACCGGAATAAATTGTTCTCCCTCTTGTTTGTGTATCACGCCGAGCCTGTAAATCTGTCGGATTATCTGCTTGCGATACTTAAAGAGCTGTTCATTAATCTGTCTGAGCAGCCAACGGAATCTGATGTGATCCGCAAAGAGTATGTTTACCAGATTTACCTGTCCGTCAATCGTCTTGCGGATGAACTCAACCGTGAATTGAAGCATGATGGTGGTGAAAAAGGATTAAGCCGGGAAACATGGTTCCGTCTTTTAGCCCGTTATCTGGGAGGGGTTACCATTCCGTTCGAGGGTGAGCCTGTTTATGGGATGCAGATTATGGGAATCCTGGAAACCCGTTGCCTCGATTTTCAGACGCTCTATATTTTATCTGTAAACGAAGGGGTCATGCCCAGAAGTGGTGCGTCGCATTCGTTTATTCCGTATCAGCTGCGGAGAGGATTCGGCTTGCCAACCATGGAGCAGCAGGATGCGATGTATGCCTATTATTTCTATCGTCTGTTACAGCGGGCTGAGAGAGTCGTTTTGCTCTATAATCCGGTTCCGGAGGGGGTGACAAGTGGTGAGATGAGCCGATATATCTATCAGCTTAAATATGATTCCAAACTTGATATCTCCGAAAAGAGCATAAGCTTCAATATTGCAGGGCAACAGGATAAACCGGTCGTGATCAGAAAGGACCAGGCGATGATTGATAAGCTGAAAGAACGGTATGCGTCTTCGCAGCTTTCTCCCAGCGCTTTAAATACCTATATGGATTGCAGCCTGAAGTTCTATTTTCATTATGTGGCCGGGATAAAGGAAAAAGAGGATGTGCTTCAAGAGATCGACGCAGCCGTCTTCGGAAAGATATTTCACAACGTGCTTGAGAACCTTTACAAACCTTTTATCGGGAAAACCATTCAGAAGGCTGATTTGGAGGGTGTCGCAAAAAATGATAAAATGCTTGATAAGTTTCTTTCCGAAGCATTTGATAAAGAGTTTTTTAATTTGGACACTGATCAGCAGCAATCGCAAAAAGGAGATATTGTCGGTAGAAATCGATTGATATTCAGCATTATTAAAAAGTCGATCAAGCAGATTTTATTGAAGGATGCTTCTTTATCCCCATTTGAACTGGTTAATCTGGAAGGCAGATATAATATGTTTTATCCGGTGTTGGCCGACGGAAAGGAATTCAGGATTAAGTTAGGAGGGTATATCGACCGCATTGATCGGGTTGACGGAACTCTTCGGATTATTGATTACAAAACCGGGAAGGATAAACTTGAGTTTACGGATATTGCATCTCTTTTTGATGCAGAGAATAATGACCGGCGTAAAGCTGTTTTCCAGATTATGCTTTATGGTTTGATTTACGGAACTAATTTTGAAAAGGAAAAATCTATCGGAGCCGGCATTTATCAGCTGCGTGATGTGTTCGGGGATTCATTCGACCCGATTATTAAATCAAAACAATTGGGTAAGATAAATATGGCAGATAAAGCGCAGATTGAAGAGTTTAAAAACCATCTGTCAACGCTTTTATCCGAGATATTTTCTGTTGAGACTGTTTTTGATCAGGTTGATGTGAAAAAACAAAAGTGCTCTTATTGCTCTTATGCATCGATCTGTCATCGCGACGGTGGAAACTAACTGTCTTTGTGTCGACTGTCTTTACATCTCTCATCTTTCATCTCTCGATGCGAGTTGAGGATGTCTCGAAGTTGTGCTGAATGGAAACTAATAATCTTCTTCTGAGAGCAGGTCGGGGCGGAGTAATTTGGTCCGTTCGTAAGCCTGGTTAAATCTCCATTCTTCGATTAACCGATCGTTCCCCGAAAGGAGTACTTCCGGAACAGTCCATCCGTTATAATCCGCCGGGCGGGTGTAAACCGGAGGGCTTAGCAGTCCGTCCTGAAAAGAGTCGGTTAGTGCCGATGTTTCATCCGAAAGCACACCCGGAATTAGTCTGACTACGGCATCGGTAATGATGGCAGCCGCCAGTTCGCCCCCGGTCAGTACATAATCGCCTACTGAAATTTCGAGGGTTACGAAATTGTCACGGATACGTTGATCGACTCCTTTATAGTGTCCGCAGAGAATAATGATATTCCCTTTTAACGAAAGAGTATTTGCAACTTGCTGGTTGAATTTGGTTCCGTCGGGCGAAGTATAAATAACTTCGTCATAATCCCGCTGGCTCTTCAAATGATTGATTGCATCGGCAATTGGCTGGATGGTCATTACCATTCCGGCACCGCCTCCAAAAGCGTAATCGTCGGTGCTTTTATGCTTGTCGGTTGAAAAATCGCGAATATTGTGTACGTAAATTTCTACCAGCCCTTTTTCAATTCCTCTTTTAATCATGGAATGGTTGAAAGGACTTTCAAGAAGTTCGGGAACTACTGTAAGAATGTCGATGCGCATGAGTAAAATAATTTGTGCAAAATTAATCAACGTTGCGGGATTAAAAAGTAGTGACAGAAGGAATTTTATACTTTAGAAAGGTGGATGTCGATACGTGCCTCAAAAGAGTTGTTCAAATGGATGTGACCGTAAAAACAGTTGCCGCTTTCCGACTGTATTGAAGATAAATAAAAACGATGTGGGAAATAATCGTTCTTTTACGTTTTTTTTATAACTTGGGAATAAAAACTTTGAGGATTAAATTATAAAATTATATTTTCGTAAGTTCAATGTAAGAATCTTCAACAGTGTGATGCTGGTGCTAATTAAATTTATACGAAATGGAATCTAAAGATCTGAAAAACTCCACAGAGGAGGAGCTGCTACGTTCGGATAATTCATCTGAATCTGCTGATATTAAGAATGATGAGCCGAATCAGGAGGCAACCCCTGATGAGAAAGTACTTGAGGAAATGGCTATTGCAGCTGAATTGCTCGATCAACAGGAAACACACGAAGAGTGGGATGACCATTTGATCGCTGAACCGGAAGCCACTGCCGTTCCTGCTGAAACTTCGGTCGATTATTCGGGATTATCAGAATTCGAGTTGATAACTGCGTTACGTGAGCTTATCGAAAAACAGGATGTTAATGACATTAAAGACCATCTCGACAGCATCAGAATCAACTTCTATAAAAGTCATAAACAAAATATACAGGAATTAAAAAAGAAATTTATTGCTGACGGAGGGGTAGAAGAAGAGTTCTTACCGGAACAAGATCCTTATGAACAGGATCTGAAAGACCTTCTGAACCGATATCGCGATATTAAAATCGAACAGAATAAAAAGGTTGAAGAAGAGAAAGAAAAGAACCTGCAGGCTAAATTTGATATCATTGAAGAGCTCAAAACCCTGATTAATAAACAGGAATCTTTGGATAAAACTTTCCTTGAATTTCGTGACCTTCAACGTAAATGGCATGAAACAGGACAGGTTCCTCAATCTCATGTAAAAGATCTGTGGGAGACTTACAATCATCATGTTGAAATTTTCTACGATTACGTAAAAATTAATAAGGAACTGCGTGACCTTGACTTAAAACGCAACCTGGAAACTAAAACAAAGCTTTGTGAGAAAGCAGAAGAGTTGCTGTTAGAGCCTTCTGTGATCAAAGCTTTCAGAATGTTACAGAAATTTCACGAACAATGGCGTGAGATTGGCCCTGTTCCCCGTGATTTCCGCGAAGAGTTATGGGAACGTTTCAAGGCTGCTACTGTAAGAATCAATAAGAAACATCAGGAATATTTCGAAAACCTGAAGAATGATCAGATTAAGAATCTTGAAGCGAAAACTGCCCTTTGCGAGAAGGCAGAAGAGATTGCAGATGTTGAATTGGCTTCGCATAAAGATTGGGATGCAAAATCAAAAGAACTGATCGAACTTCAGAAAGTATGGCGTACGATCGGATTTGCACCGAAGAAAGATAACAATCGTATCTACGAACGATTCCGTCAGGCTTGTGATAAGTTCTTTAGCGGGAAGCGTGAGTTTTATGCTCATAAGAAAGAAGATCAACAGAAAAATCTTCAGCTTAAGATAGAGCTTTGCGAATTAGCTGAAGCGGTTATGGAAAGTTCCGAATGGAAAAAGACAACCGAAGAGCTAATTAATATTCAGAAACAATGGAAAGAGATTGGTTCAGTGCCACGTCGCCAGTCTGATGCAGTTTGGAAACGATTCCGTAAAGCTTGTGATTATTTCTTCGAACGAAAAGAACAGAACTTCCGTAAAGCTGACGAAGCTCAACTCGAAAACCTGCAGAATAAAGAAGTATTGATTGAAGAAATCAAGAACTTTAAGGCTACAGGGGATGACAATAGCGACTTTGAATCTTTGCGTGCATTTCAGCACAGATGGGCTGAAATCGGACATGTGCCTTTTGAAAAGAAAGATGATATTCAAACTCGCTATCGTGATGCTATTAATGCTCAATTCGACAACTTGCGCATTGATGAACGGAGCCGTACTTTGACCCGTTTTAAAAAGCGTGTTGAACAATTCAGTGGTTCGAACAAAGGACAGGGTCAGATCCGCAATGAACGTGATAAATATATGTCGAAACTTAAACAATTGGAGAGCGATCTTACATTGCTTGAAAATAACATCGGTTTCTTTGCGAATACCAAGAATGCGGAAAGTCTGATTCGTGATATCAATCGTAAGATTGAGAAGTCTAAAGAAGAGATTGAGATGTTGAAAGACAAGATTCGGATTATTGATTCTTCTGAAGACGAAGATTAGTATTTAATTTATATAATACATTGAATTAAAAGCCCGTATTTACGGGCTTTTTTTAATCTTAAAAAAGATGAAGACGTTTAAATTATTCTTTCTGATTTTCCTGTTCCCGCTATTTTTACAGGCACAGGATTATGATTCCTGGTTCTTAAATAAGAGTCTTAGGGTTGATTTCTACCTTACCGGGAATGATCAGCATACTTCGGGAATTTTGGCACAGTTGAAAGAAGAACCTTATTGGGGAGGCCCCCGGAAGAATAGAATCGATTCTTTAAATTACGGGAATTATCGAATTCTTGTCTTTGATTCTGCTTCTGCTAAACTCCTTTATTCAAAGGGTTTCTGCAACCTTTACGGCGAATGGCAGACTACGGATGAAGCAAAGAAAAGAAACAGTGTTTTCTATCATGCTTTTCAGATCCCTTATCCCAAAAAAGCGGTGCGGTTTGTAGTGGAAGAACGAAAAAGAGACGGGTCTTATAATCAGGTTCTCGAAACGCTTATTGATCCTGCCAATTACTTTATTCATAAGGAAAAGGTCCCTCCCTATAAAGTGGAAAATATACAGGTGAAAGGGAATCCTGAAAATAAAATTGACATTGCCATCCTGGCAGAAGGATATACAGAAGCTCAGATGGGAAAATTTGTAAAAGATACGCGCCGTTTGGTGAATTATCTCTTTACAATTCCTCCGTTCGATAAGCTGAAGAATTGTTTTAATATCTATGCGGTGAAAACTCCTTCTGTACAATCAGGAACAGATATTCCGGGAGAAGGGATCTATCGGAATACGATTTTTAATTCGTCTTTTTATACGTTCGATACCTCAAGGTATTTGACTATTTCGGATATGAAATCGGTTACGGATGCGGCTGCTTGTGTCCCTTATGATCAACTTTATGTGCTGGTCAACTCGGATCGATATGGTGGCGGTGGATTCTTTAATTTTATCACGGTTTCGACTGTCGATCATGAACTTTCAGATAAGGTCTTTGTGCATGAGTTCGGTCATGGATTCGGTGGATTGGCTGATGAATATTATGAGTCTTCTACTTCTTACAACGATTTTTACAATTTGAAAATCGAACCATGGGAACCTAATATTACAACTTTAGTTGATTTTCAAAAGAAATGGGCTTCTATGATCGGAAAAGATATTCCGATTCCGACTCCCAGAACGGATAAATACAAAGACGTAATCGGAGTTTTTGAAGGAGGCGGTTATAGTGAGAAAGGCATTTACAGTCCGGCAGAGGATTGCCGGATGAAGTCAAATGTTCCTGCCGGATTCTGTCCGGTCTGTACCCGTGCTATTGAGCAGATGATTAAGAATCTTACAGAATAAATAGTAATTCTGAATAATTGGATATAGGTGATTTTAAAAGGGAGACTTTTTCCCCTTTCCATACCCGAATGACATATTATTCTGCATCCGAAACACAATGCTTCTTGGTGCTGAATAATAATAATACGCTTATTTGTTCTGTTCCATTCTGCATAAATTGATTTGTATGATCCTGTTTGAGTGAATTCGGGTAACTATGAACGATGATGTCTGACTTGAGCATTGTCAATGTTTCTTCGGAATGGGAGAGCGCTGAGAGAGGATGGGTGTTTGTATTCAATTCCGATAAACCGGAATAATCTTTGGGTTTGAGTTCGATTGAATAAATCATTTTAGAGATATTAAAAAAGGGGAGTCCGTTTTGGATTCCCCTTTTCTACTCAATCGATGACCGAGATATGTGTCTTAATGCTTGACATGATGTAAGAGCCAGTCGTAGATAGAAAAGTCTTCATAAACTTTTTGAAGTCCGTGACCAACACCTCGTACCTTGGTGAATTTGACCTTCCCGTTGATTTTTTCCAGTGCATTTACCATTTGTTCTGTTTGTCCCATTGGAACAACATGATCAAGTGTTCCGTGAAACGCCCACACCGGTATGTTTTTAATTTTGTCGGCTCCTTTAGGATTTCCACCTCCGCATAATGGAATCAATGCGGCAAACATATTCGGGAAATCCATCGCAAGACTCCATACGCCGCAACCACCCATACTCATTCCTGTGAGATAAATACGATGAGGGTCGATACGATATTTGGTTTTCAGTTCTGAAAACATCGGGGTAAACCAATTATCGGTATCCCAGTTTCTGTCTCCCGGACATTGAGGTGATGCAATAATGAAAGGGAAATTCATTCCTTTTGCTACTAAATTGGGTAATCCGTAGCGGTTCAGTTTTTCAAGATTATTTCCTCTGATTGACCTTCCGTGAAGATAGATAATCAAAGGCCATTCTTTGCCTTTCAGACTGTCGGTATTGTAATTTTTGGGAAGATAAAGCTGGTAGTTGTATTTTCTCTCTTGTTTCGTCCTTTGTTGAGCTGTTGAGACATTCACACAAAGTACGATAAAAAGAATAGCGATGATTAACCTCATACGTTATATTTTGGTGCAACAATAATTTTAAGTCGTAATTAAAAGGTAAGTGAACAGTATAGCGACCTGTTCTATTTTTTTGAATCCTAATCACAGTTTAAAATTAAATATTTTTTGGAAACGATTTTTATGATTTTTGTCATATTACAAATAAAACAAAGAATGATAACATACGAGGACATGATAGTTAACTAATTAAGAGAGTTGATTTTGCATTTTTTAATGATTTTTACATTTTTTAAGAACTGTCTGGGTAAAAAGGAAAAAATCGCTTACTTTGGGGCGTTATAAGCTACTATAATGAATTATTACTGTTATCACACCCATTCTAAATTTTGTGATGGCGCTTCGTCTTTAAGGGAAATGACAGAAGCAGCTAAGGCGAATGGAGTTAAGAAACTCGGATTTTCAGCACATAGTCCCATCCCTTTTGAAAATTCATGGAGTCTGAAGATGGAAAACTTTCAATCTTATACTTCTGAAATTGAGCAGTTAAAGAAAGATTTTAAAGGGCAGATTGATTTGTTCGCCGGTATGGAAGCCGATTATACTCCCGGATTAAGTTATTCTTTTGATTATTTGCGTAAATTAGGTAAATTAGATTTTTTGATCGGTTCGGTTCATCTTGTGAAAGGGATTGAGAATGACCAGATCTGGTTTATTGATGGCCCCTCGATCAATTATGAGTTGGGGTTGGAGTCTGTTTTCCATGGTGATATCAGGACGGCTGTAGGAGCTTATTTTTCTCAGATTCAGGAGATGATTTCAACCCAAAATATTGACATAATAGGTCATGTTGATAAAATAAAAATGCATAACCGGAATCGCTATTTCTCCGAAGAAGATGAATGGTATGTTTCGCATGTTGATAAAACGATTGGCCTTATTCGTCAGTCAGGCGCTGTGGTTGAAGTTAATACACGAGGAATTTATAAAGGACGTTCTGATAGCCTCTTCCCGGGAGTGAAATGGCTGGAGCGTTTTAATCATTATGGAATTCCGGTTACTATCAGTACGGATGCACATCATACTTCCGAAATCTTAAAGGGGTACGATGAAGCTGTTTTATTTTTAAAAGAGATCGGATTTAAAAAGATTTATTTCTTTGACAATTTCAAATGGGAAGAATGCTCTCTTCAATGAGAGTTTTAAGATATTTATTTAAGCGTGAACCTGAAATAAGAAAAAATTGATTCTATGGAGTTAGTAAATCCTAAGGATATTGTAAAAGCAAGTCCTTATTTGCACTACCTCGGTGGTGAATATTTTGCCAGACTGTTGATGTACATTCTTCGCTTTGATAAGATCAATAAGATCTATGAAGAGTTGGCAAACCGGAATGGCGTTGATTTTGTTGACGGATTGTTGGATCTGCTGGAGGTAAAGTTTGAGGTTGATGAGAATGAATTAAAGAGGATCCCTGCCGAAGGCGGGCTCATCATAGTCTCCAATCATCCTTTCGGTGGATTGGACGGGATCTTATTGATCAAATTAATGTCGATGATCAGGCCTGATTCGAAGATCATGGCGAATTTCCTTTTGAAAAAGATTGAACCCATCAGTGAGTATTTTCTCGCAGTCAATCCTTTTGAGACAAAGAAGGAGGCTGGTTCTAGTGTGGGCGGATTAAAAGGAGCATATAATCACATCCGTGAAGGAGGAGTTCTTTGCCTCTTCCCTGCAGGAGAAGTATCGTCTTACGATGCCGATAATCATATAACCGACCGCCAGTGGCAACATTCGGTCGTAAAATTTATTAAAAACGCAGGAGTGCCAGTTGTCCCAATTTATTTTCAGGGAACAAACAGCAGGTTGTTTCACCTGATAGGGAAGATCCATCCGATGCTTCGAACCGTAAAGCTTCCATCGGAGTTACTGAATAAAAAGAACAAGGTGATTAAAATACGTATCGGTAATCCTGTTCGAATTGAGGAGCAAAAGAAATTCACCGATATCTATCAGTATGGGCGTTTTCTTCGTGCTAAAACTTATAGTATGGATACGGGGATTGAGGTGAAGCGTTTTTTTAACTATACATTGAAACTGAATCCGAAAGCGGAGCCTGTGATGGATGCGGTGCCTAAAGAAGTTTTGTTGGGCGAGATTGACAATCTTAAAGAAGATTACCGACTGTTTCAGGTTAAAAACTTTACTGTTTATTGTGCCCCGACCCGTTTGATTCCCAATATTCTGAACGAACTGGGACGGTTGCGCGAACTTACTTTCCGTGCAGTAGGGGAAGGGACGAATAGAAGCATCGATATTGATGAATTTGATCTTTATTACAATCAGCTGTTTATCTGGGATGACGATGAATCATGTATCGTCGGTGCTTATCGAATTGGAAAAGGAAACGAGATCTACAGCCAATATGGACCCCGGGGATTTTACCTTCAAAGCCTTTTTCGTATGAAACCATCGTTTGCTGGAGTGCTTAACGAGGCAATAGAACTTGGAAGATCATTTGTCGTTCAGGAATATCAACGCAAACCGATGCCTTTATTCCTTCTTTGGAAAGGAATTCTTTATTTTCTTCTTAAAAATCCGGAATATCGGTACCTGTTAGGGCCGGTAAGCATCAGCAATAATTATTCAAAGATATCTAAAGAGCTTATTATTCAATTTATCATGGCCAATCATTTTAATTATGAGTTGGCCTCGATGATTAAACCTCGTAAGAGTTACAAATTCAAGAGCAAAGATCAGAATATTAACATCCTGATGGATAATACAGACAGTGATATTAATAAACTTGACAAGTTTATCGGAGATATGGATGAACTGAACCCGGGTCTGCCTGTATTGTTGAAAAAATATATCCAATTAAACGGAAAGATAATAGGCTTTAATGTTGATCCTAAGTTTAATAACTGTTTGGACGGGCTTATCGTTGTTGATGCTTATGATGTCCCCAAGAAAACAATTGAGGCGCTTTCGAAAGAGGTAAATGACGGTTCGATCCTGGAACGTTTTTATTCAAGCAGGGAATAAGGGATTAAAAAACATATTTAAAAGCATATTTGCATTTAAATATGCCTTTTTGCCGTGACTTTTGAAACGGAATAACGTATGAGTTATACAAAAGTTAATGCAAAATCCCTGGCCATGAGCGACACTACCTTTACCTTATCGTCTGCTACCTTATTGGCATATAAGTATATCGCCAAGAGGTTTAGTGAAAACATTTATGAGTTGTCACGAGTGCGGAATAATTGGAATGCAGAGTATGCAAAAGATCTGTCTAATCGCATTGATCAGGCTCTTCTGAAGTATTTTGACGAGACAACAGCAACTAGAAAAATCACTGTCTCCGAAGATTTAGGAGAACTTCCCTCTGCTGCAATCCGTGATTTGAGTTTACTGCGTGCTGAGATTAAAGTGGATTTCCATGATAATTCAGAAGCAATGGTAAAGCTTTTAACGACATTGGGCTTTGATGATTTCTACTGTGGAGTTCGTAGCGGTAACAGAGAGTGTCTGTTGAAACTTCTTTGTCGGGTAAAAAATAATCTTACCGATGAACTTAAGACACAAATTGTTGAGGGTGGTGTAAAAGCTTCTCTTATCGAGAAGATACTCAATTATGCTGAAGAATTAACTAAAGGTGAAGCATGTAAGGATTTGTTGAAGTACACACAAACGCCTTTGTCGGAAGAAGCTCAAAAAGAACTGGATATTCTTCATATGGAGATAAAGGAAATTTGTAAGATTACCTCCAATTACTATATGTTTGATCCGATGAAAAAAGATCAATTCTCTATTTCGAAGGTGTTAAGGGGAATGTCAAGCTAATGTCCCTTAATACGGAAATTGATATGAGGGATCTTCCTTCCAATTTGGATGGATTTGTAATATCGGTTTTCTTCTGAAAGGTTTATTCTTCTGAAAGCCCGGGACTTAATCGGTTCCGGGCTTTTTGATGGGCACTTGGCATGACCTATTGGGTGAATTGGCGCTGATATGAATAATGTTTCTTTAAGAGAAGTAGAATAAATCGGTTTGAAGAGATTATCTTATGACCGGATTTTATTCACTGCTTTATTATTGTATTTTTGAGTTTCTCTAATTACAACTTGGTTATGGAATCTATTTTAGTTACTCGAATCGCTGATAAATTGTCTTTGAGACAGGTACAGGTGGAGAATACCGTAAAGCTTTTGGAGGGCGGAGCAACAATA
>JAUZOB010000064.1 GCA_030706665.1 Bacteroidota bacterium | reverse complement strand
TAAATTCAGGTTTTGAATGCATAAAAGCCAAAATGGGCGTAATGTGAAACTTACTGACCGATAGGTATAATTTTGAAAGTCTTCCAAGGATTTGAACGTCTCCCGGTTTTATTCCGATTTCTTCGCGGGCTTCACGCAATGCTGTATATTCATAGGAGGTATCTTCCTGTTCGTATTTGCCTCCTGGAAAGCTATATTGTCCGGCATGATCTCTCATTGTCATCGGACGTTTAATCAGACAGAAACATATATTGTCATGTTTGGGGTAAAGCAGCACCAATACCGCACTTTCGCGAACAGCGTGCAGCTCGTCATTGTCTGCGATCATTGCACGTCCCGGAGGAACCATTTTAACATGAGCTGTCAGTCCCGGAAGTGGTTCCTGAAGTTTTTGCTTTAATCTAAGAATTAGAGATTCAAACATGTCAATAAAATTAAATGCTCCGAGATTTTTCGGAGCATTTAATTTAGGATTTAAAAGTCATATTTGCAACCCGGAATGAAGGATCTTCCCCGAGAGGCGAAATTAAAGTATTGCGGTCGATTGTCTGTTTTGTCGACAAATCTTGTTCGGTTTTTCCTGAGATTTTACTCAAACTGGATCGCTTTATCCGGAGATACGCGGGATATATATAATGTAGGAATAACCAACATGGCAACAGTACAGATCATTGTTCCGATATTTAGTAACAAGATGTGTAGAAAATTAATCTGAATTGGTATTGAATCTACATAATAGGTCGAAACGTCTAATTTGATTAATTGAAACCGATATTGAAGGAAACATAAAGCAAGTCCGAGAATGTTACCCCAAAGCAACCCTCTGCTGATAAGCATGGCCGAAAGATAAAGAAAGACCTTACGGATACTGTAATTTTTAGCTCCAAGGGCTTTTAAAATTCCGATCATATTTACTTTCTCCAGGATAATGACTAACAAACCGGAAACCATGTTTATTCCGGCAACGACCAGCATTAGAGCAAGGATAATCCATACATTCATGTCGAGTAGTGAAAGCCAATCGAAAAATTGAGGATTTTTACTGATGACTGTGGTTGTTTTATAAGCAGGTTCGTCGGGTTGAAGGCTATTGGTCGTTAATCGACGGATCTCCCAATCAGCCTGATCAAGATAATTGAAATCATTAAGCATAACTTCAAAGCCGCTTATGTTATTGGCATCCCACCCGTTGAGTTGTTGTACCTGTCGGATATCTGCAAAAACATTTACCTGATCGAATTCTGCTACTCCGGAATCATAAATTCCCGTGATTGTAAATTTTCTGGGTCTGGGATGAGGTGAATCTGAAGTTAAAAAATAAGAAAAGAGGGGATCCCCCGTTTTTATTCCCAGCAATTTTGACATAGTCCGGGATATCAATACTTCTTTCGAAACTTCAGGTCCGTGATAGTCCGGGAGTCTGCCTTCAATCAAATGCTTTTTAAAAAAGGACCAGTCATAATCGGTCCCGACGCCTTTAACAACCATGCCGTGGATCTCATTGTCTGTTTTAATGATGCCGGGTTTGGTTGCAAATGCCTGAATGTGCTTTACTCCTTCAATCTTAAGAATATCATTTAGAAAAGGAGGATTTTTGTCGATAGGACGAGTCTCGTATGAAAAGTTCGAGTCGAAATTGATGATTTGAATGTGAGAAGTAAAAGCCGTGATCTTGTTTTTTACTTCAGTTTTAAAACCTGCAGTAATACATACAGCAATAATCATAACAGTCAGACCGATTGTGATGCCGGAAACAGCAATACGGACAATCCGTCCGGAAAGGTTTTTCTTATTTCGCTTCTCAGTGAAGAGTCTTTTCGCTATAAATAATTCAGTATTCAAGGCCGTAGTATTTATTTAAATTAAAGCTTCTTGCGATTAATAAGCGGGATTGCTAAAAGACATAACAGTCCGACGACGATTATCAGCATTGTCATTGTCGCATGCGACAAAAGTGCAAAGATAACAGCAGGACCTTTAGCAATGCCATATATGCTTAGCGCTTCCCTGGTCATGAAATGCCAGGCTCCGATTCCTCCCTGGACCGGAGCGATCATTCCGAAACTTCCCAATACAAAGGTTGTCAAACCGGCATCGGGCAATAAACCGGAGGTCGCTTTTAAGGAAAAGAATCCGGTATAGAGCATCATGAAATACATGATCCAAATGAAAATAGAATGGAAGATGAATTCTTTCTTCTTTTTCATGGTTTTAATTGTAGCAATCCCTTCCACTATTTTTCCCCATAATTCACGAAACTTCCCGAATATTTTATGGGTGAATATTTTTCGCCTGATTATCCAAATGAACAGAATAAAAAGGAACAGAGAGATTAATAGCCATTTGGACAAAAGGGTCGCAATGAGCTTTTGTTGAAATTGTGGATGATTGATCCAAAAACCGACTATTTTATCGAATTCAATGATAATTGCTACCACTGACATTAGAAGGAGCATGATTACATCAGTCATTCTTTCAAGAACAACTGTTCCTACCAGGCTCGGAAATGATATCTTTTCATATCTTGAAAGTACACCGCACCGCGAGACTTCTCCTAAGCGAGGAAATACCAAATTCATTAAGTAACCGATCATTACTGCCATAAACGTATTTGCACGCGACGGAACGTGCCCCAATGGCTCGATCATGATTCTCCATCGTAAGGCACGGCTGAAATGTGCCAATAATCCTATGGCTAATGGAACAATAACCCAAATATAGTTGACATCATTTTTAAGCACAACTTCCATCTGACTAAAACTCTGATCTCGATATAATAGCCAAAAAATGAAGATTCCTGCTGCCAAAAAGGACAAATACTTAAGTGCTCTGATTATTTTGCTTTTCAAAATATTCGATTTATGATGTTACTTTATCTGTTCTGTTCGTTTATAGTTGCGGTTTTTATAACTTTGCCCGACGTTAATTCCATGTCAGGTCACAAAAATATACTTTTGTTTTTAAAGCACTTGATTGGATTGATTTTAAATTAATATAAAAACATTAGAAAGATTAATTTCTCATGACGGAAGTTCGGGCTAAGAAGAACCTGGGACAGCATTTTCTGAAAGACAAGAACATTGCTGCTAATATTGTTGATGCGCTTCATGGATCTGCTCCAAGGAAAGTTTTGGAGATAGGTCCGGGGATGGGAGTGCTGACGCAGTTCCTTTTGAAGAAAGAAGATTATTCTACTTCTGTTATTGAGATAGATCGCGAATCTGTTGAATATCTTAAACTGAATTATCCGGAACTGGAAGATCGTATTATATCCGGTGACTTTCTTCGATACGATCTGAATGGGTTTTCAACGGATCATTTTTCGGTAATAGGGAATTTTCCATATAACATTTCATCTCAGATCTTTTTCAAGGTGTTGGAGAATCGTGAAAAGATCGATGAGGTTGTCTGTATGATCCAGAAGGAGGTTGCCGAACGCCTTGCTGCGGGACCGGGGTCGAAGACCTATGGAATTCTGAGCGTATTATTGCAAGCCTGGTATAAAATCGACTATCTTTTTACCGTTCATGAAAATGTTTTTTCTCCCCCACCCAAAGTCAAATCCGCAGTGATACGACTGGAACGAAATGATGTGGCAACTCTGGGGTGTGATGAAAAATTGTTCACACAGGTTATAAAGGCAGGGTTTAATCAACGTCGGAAGACTCTTCGTAATTCATTGAAATCGATTGTTCCGAATTCTGAATCGATTGATGCCTTTTTCCTTGCAAACAGACCGGAACAGTTATCTGTCGATGAATTTATTGAACTGACCAAACAAGTGGAAATCGCAAAAAGGGCAATTTAATTATAAGGTGTTCATTGCTTCGATCGGATCAAGCCGTGATGCACTGACTGCCGGAATTAGTCCTGCAAGTAAGCCGATTGTCCCTGATATTATAATCCCGGTCATGATGTTGCCGATGCTCATAATAATATGCAGGTCACTTGTCATTTGAACAATCAGGGTGCCGATAAAAATCAGGATAAGCCCGATAACTCCACCAATAAGTGACAATACAACTGATTCGAATAGAAATTCCATAAGAATAAATCTTCGTTTGGCTCCCAGTGCTTTTTGTATCCCAATCAACTTCGTACGTTCTTTAACCGAAACGAACATGATATTTGCGATTCCAAATGCACCGACCAGAATTGAAAAACCACCTATAATCCAACCTGCCAGGGTGAAGCTTGTGAAGAATGCGTCGAAACGGGTAGATATCAGATTTACTTCATTTAATGCAAAATTGTCATCATCCAGAGGTTTGATTCGTCTTATTGCCCGCATTATACTTTTTAGTTCGTCGCTTAGTTCGGTCGAGGTAATTCCTTCACGGGCTTTTATGATGATGGTCTGGCCGTTGTCATTGGATTGAAGGTCGGCAAGACGACTAAAAAAACCAAGAGGCAGAAGGACTCGTTTGTCCATGCTGGTGCCAAACATGTCATTCCCCTTCTTCTTAAAGGTTCCGACAACGGTTACTTTGTTTCCTTTTACTTTTATGGACTTCCCCAGAGGGGAACTTCCTTCGAAAAGTTTATTGGCAAGCTCATCTCCCAGAATCGCAATGTTTTTCCCCATGACTGCCTCTGTCTCGGTGAAATATCTCCCCTGATCAATCTGAAGATCCCATACTGCCGGAAGATCATAATCCGATCCAATGATTTGAGTGTTGTCGACAGAGTTTTTTTGATATTGGACTTGTTGTGTGATCCCTGCAAAAAATATGACATATTCTGCACTTTGTGAACGACGATGAAGTTCGTCTGCTTCGCTTGGCCGCGGAACAGGTCTGTTCAAATATTTCCACCAGGGATATTCTTTTTCTCCGGGAGGAGGCATCCATGGCCATTTTTGTACATATACGATATTGTCGCCCAGTGATTGTAAACTGTTCCTGATGTAGCGTTCGAGCGAGTCGATGATGGTTAGTACGGATATGATGGCAAATATACCAATGGTAATTCCTAACAAAGAAAGTACTGTCCGGAGTTTGTTTACAATTAACGATCCGAAAGCAGATAGAAAACTTTCTTTTATTAACTTTCCCAGAAGCATAAAAGTAAATTTAAGGACAATTACAGGAGTAGGGAAAATCTTTCTCTTTTTTCAAACTTAATTAAAAAGTTTCATACTCTGGCAATCTCTTTTGCATTAGATTTGCAGATGGTACTATTTTTGTACGATGAAGAATAAAAGCATGGCTTGAAAATGAGGCTCCTGTGAATGGTACATTAAATTCAGAAAAAATAAGGCTGAGTTTAGTATTTGTCGTAGGTAAAAAATGTTTTGATTTTATTATCTTTGCAACCAAATTATAAAATTTTATAAATGAGCGATTTAAAAAGGATTAAATCAGCACTCATCTCAGTTTATTACAAAGATAAGCTGGCAGATATTGTAGCCAAACTAAAAGAATTTGGCGTAAAGATCTACTCAACCGGAGGTACGAAGTCTTTTATTGAAGAACTTGGAGTAGAAGTAACAGCAGTTGAAGATTTGACCACCTATCCTTCAATCTTAGGTGGACGGGTAAAAACCCTACATCCTAAAGTCTTCGGCGGAATCCTTGCTCGCCGTGACAATGAAAGTGATCAGAAACAAATGGAACAGTATGCTATTCCTGAGATTGATCTTGTCATTGTCGACCTCTATCCTTTTGAGGAGACTGTAGCATCAGGTGCGCCTGACGGTGATATTATCGAGAAGATTGACATTGGTGGTATCTCATTGATCCGTGCTGCAGCTAAGAATTTCAACGATGTAATTATTGTTCCTTCTGTAGAATATTATCAAGACCTTCTGAATCTATTAAATGAGAAGAATGGTGAATCATCACTTGATGATCGTCGTTCCTTCGCGAAGAAGGCATTTGCAGTTTCTTCTCATTATGATTCTGCAATTTACAAATACTTTGCCGGTGATGATAAAGGATTGTTCCGCGAATCATACAATGGCGCATCTGTTCTGCGTTATGGCGAAAATCCACATCAACAGGGTATTTTCTATGGAAACCTGGAACAGATGTTCGACCAGCTTCATGGCAAAGAGATTTCTTATAATAATCTTTTGGATATTGATGCTGCAATCTCATTGATTGATGAGTTTGATGAAACGACTGTAGCGATTTTAAAACACAACAATGCTTGCGGATGCGCTTCAAGAACCGATTTGGTCAAAGCTTGGCAGGATGCTCTTGCCGGTGACCCTGTTTCGGCTTACGGTGGCGTAATTGTTACCAATCGGGTTATTGACAAGGTTACTGCCGAAGAAATGAATAAGATCTTCTTTGAAGTAGTTATTGCTCCCGGATTCGGAGAAGGTGCACTTGATATCCTTCAGACTAAAAAGAATAGAATCATTCTTCTTAGAAAAGAAATAACTTTGCCTAAAGTTCAATATAGAACTGTTCTGAATGGTGTGCTGTTTCAGGATAAGGATCAGAAGAAAGAAAAGAAAGAGGAATTAACACCGGTAACAAAACTTGCTCCTAGTGCTGCACAGATTGAAGACCTGTTGTTCGCCAATAAATTGGTTAAGAATTCGAAATCTAATTCGATTGTTCTGGCTAGAGGAAAACAGTTGATCGCAAGTGGCATCGGTGAAACTTCAAGAGTGGATGCGCTAAAACATGCAATCGAAAAAGCGCACAATTTTGAGTTCGACCTGGCAGGTGCTGTTATGGCTTCTGATGCATTCTTTCCATTTGCCGATTGTGTAGAAATAGCACATGGCGAGGGTGTTGATTGTGTCATTCATCCCGGTGGCTCTATTCGGGATAAAGATTCTGTTGAATTCTGCGACGCTCACAATATGGCGATGGCAGTAACAGGATTTCGTCATTTTAAACATTGATAATAAAGCAATTGCAATAAGATGGGATTATTTTCTTTTTTAACCCAGGAAATCGCAATCGACCTTGGTACTGCTAATACTATCATTATCCATAATGATAAAATTGTAGTGGATGAACCATCGATTGTAGCCATAGACATGAAATCAGAGAAGGTGGTTGCTGTCGGTGAGAAAGCCAGACAGATGCAGGGGAAGACCCATTCTAATCTGAAAACAATCCGACCTTTGCGTGACGGAGTGATTGCAGACTTTAATGCTGCCGAACAGATGATTCGTGGGATGATCAAAATGATCAACTCCGGAAACAAACTGTTCTCTCCGGCTCTTAAAATGGTCGTTTGTATTCCTTCCGGAAGTACTGAAGTTGAACTTCGTGCTGTCCGCGATTCATCTGAACATGCCGGTGGACGTGAAGTATATATGATTTATGAACCAATGGCTGCTGCTATTGGGATCGGAATCGACGTTGAAGCTCCCGAAGGGAACATGGTTGTTGATATCGGTGGTGGTACTACTGAAATTGCCGTAATCTCGCTCGGTGGAATTGTAACCAATAAATCAATTCGTATTGCCGGAGATGAGTTAACCAATGATATTATGGAGTATATGCGTCATCAGCATAATATCAAAATTGGAGAACGGACGGCTGAAGAAATTAAAATTAATGTTGGTGCTGCTATTTCTCATCTGGAGACTCCTCCTGACGATTTCGTCGTTCAGGGACCAAACCAGATGACTGCTCTGCCGATTGAAGTTCCGGTCGGATATCAGGAAATCGCACACTGTCTTGATAAAACAATTTCTAAAATTGAAACTGCTGTATTGAGTGCATTGGAACAAACTCCCCCTGAGCTTTATGCCGATATCGTAAATAAAGGGATTTGGCTTGCCGGTGGCGGTGCTTTGCTTCGTGGACTTGATAAACGTTTAACTGATAAAATTAAAATTCCTTTCAGGATTGCAGAAGATCCATTGCGTGCTGTTGCGCGTGGGACCGGTATTGCCCTGAAAAATGTGGATAAATTCTCCTTCCTTATCCGATAACCGGATAAGGTAGGGGAGAACTCCCTAAAGGATTATGAGAAATTTAATTCGTTTTTTTATCCGGCATCATGTGATCTTCCTGTTCCTGATTCTGGAAGTGTTTTCTATTTCCTTGATTTTTAGATATAATAATTATCAACGGGTTGAATTTCTTAATTCAAGTAATGTCGTTTCTGCCAAAGTTTATAGTATTTATAGCTCCATAAGCGACTATTTCTCCTTGAAGCAGGTTAATCAGGAATTGGCGGAAGAAAACGCACGTCTTCGAACTCAACTTGAAGACCGGATTGTAACAGGAAGGCTTATAAATTTCCATGATGATCCGGATTCCCTTAAACCTGATTATTACTACGTGCCGGCAAAGATTATCCGGAACTCCATTAATGACCAATTCAATTATATTACTTTAAACCGTGGAAGCCGTCATGGTGTAAGACCGGAAATGGGGGTTTGCACTGCGGATGGAGTTGTTGGGGTCATTGCCCATGTTTCAGAAAATTATTCTACTGCGATTTCATTACTCAACAGTAAACTGAAGATCAACGTCAAGTTGAAAAAAACAGGTGCTTTTGGCTCGTTGGAGTGGGATAACGGCGATTATCGTGAAACAGTACTGAATGAAATTCCTTTTCATATTAAAATCTCTCAAGGTGATACGGTTGTGACCAGTGGTTACTCATCGATGTTTCCGGAGGGAATTCCTATTGGCAAGGTTATTAAAGTCGGTTTGAACAAAGGAAGCAGTTTTTATGCCATAAAGGTTGCGCTCTTTGCTGATTTCAAACGATTAAATTATGTCGACATCATTGACTTTACCCGTAAAGACGAACGGGATAAGTTAGAACAACTCGAAGAACAAGATAAGAAATGATAAAGCAGGTGCTCAAATACGGAGGAATGTTTATTTTCCTGGTTCTGATTCAGGTCCTGATATTGAATAATATTCATCTGGGGCATCTTATAACCCCATTCTTTTATTTCCTTTTTATTCTTTTACTCCCTTTTGAAACCCCCAGATATTTACAGCTCTTATTGGCTTTCTTTTTGGGACTGACAATTGACATGTTTACTGATACTGCAGGAACTCATGCTTTTGCTTGTGTGCTTGCGGCTTATGCCCGTCCCAGTATACTGGGATTACTTGCTTCGCGTGATACGTACGAATCGGGATCTTTACCCCGCGTCTCCACTTTGGGACAAAGTTGGTTTTTCCGTTATGCTTTGTTGATGGTATTGATTCATCATTTCGCGCTGTTCTATCTGGAGGTATTCTCTTTTTCAGGATTCTTCGGTACTTTTCTTCGGGCATTAGTCAGTTCTTTCTTTACCATTATCCTGATACTGCTAAGTCAGTATGTAATCTATCGGGATTAGCAATTTAACCTGAGAATTTTAATTGTTGTGGATAGATATTCCGGAAGAAGATTTGTTATTGGGGGCATCTGTGTTGTTGTAGCTTTTGTTTTTGTAGCGAAGCTATTTGTTCTTCAAATTATGAACCCCGAGTATAAGCAATATGCTGACAGAAATGTATTGAGGCGTATTGTTCAGTATCCATCACGCGGATTAATTTATGATCGCAATGGGAAGCTGATTGTTTATAATCAGGCGGCTTACGACCTGGTTGTTATTCCTCGTGAAGTAAAATCATTCGATACGCTTGAAATCTGTTCCATCCTTGAAATTCAAAAACAGGAGCTGGTCGATGGATTGAAGAAGGCAAAAGATTTTTCCAGATATCGTCCGTCGATTCTGGTAAGCCAGATATCATCGATGCAGTATGCGATTCTGCAAGAGAGATTGTTCCGTTTCCCTGGATTCTTTGTTCAGTTACGTAGTCTTCGTCAATATGAGCATAAAACAGGAGCTCATTTCTTGGGATATATCGGCGAGGTTGATGCAGAGCTGGTTAAAAAGGACAGTTACTATAAACCAGGCGACTATATTGGAAAAAGTGGGATCGAACGGTTCTATGAAAAAGAACTCCGGGGCCGTAATGGGGTAAGCTTTTATATGGTTGATGTCCATAATCAGATAAAGGGGCCCTATATGAACGGGAAACTGGATACGTTGGCTCAAAGAGGGAAGAATCTGACCACTTCAATTGATGTGGGCTTACAGGAGTATGGAGAACAATTGATGCGCAACAAGGTAGGAAGCGTTGTAGCAATCGAACCTTCTACCGGAGAAATACTTTGTTTGGTTAGCAGTCCTACTTATGATCCTTCATTGATGATTGGGCGAAGCCTTTCTAAAAATTATTCCAAACTTGTTACAGACTCTTTACGCCCCTTATTCAACCGGGCATTGATGTCTCAATATCCTCCGGGATCGATCTTTAAAATAGCTCAGGGACTGATTGCATTGAATAATAATTTGGTGACTTGGGATACCGGCTTTCCTTGTAATAAGTCGCTGGTTCACTGTCATAATCATCCGGCTCCAAATAATATGGGACTGGCTGTTCAGTATTCTTGTAATCCCTATTTTTATCAGGTATTTAAAAGAATTATAGAAACAGGGCGTTATCCCAATAAATTTCTGGATAGCGAATACGGGCTTGACAGATGGAGAAGTCAGATGCTAAATTTTGGCTTCGGCCAAAAATTGGGACTCGATCTTCCGGGTGAGAAGAAAGGATCTCTTCCAAGTTCCAAGTTGTATAATAAGTTATATGGAGAACATCGTTGGGCATTTACCACAATCTATTCCCTCGGTATTGGACAGGGAGAGGTAATGGTTGTCCCTGTGCAAATGGCAAATCTTGCCGCTACGATTGCGAACCGGGGTTATTATATTACTCCTCATGTGGTTAAAAAAATTGACAACCGATCGGATATGATCACTCAGAAGTTCAAACGACATGATATAAATATTCAGAAACGCTATTTCGAATACATGGCAAATGCGATGCAAGCAGTTGTTGCCGATCGTGGAGGAACCGGAGGACAAGCACGAGTTGACGGAATAACGGTATGCGGTAAAACAGGAACTGCACAAAACCCTCATGGCGATGACCATTCTGTGTTTATATGCTTTGCCCCTAAAGATAATCCGAAAATTGCAATGGCTGTTTATGTCGAGAACGCTGGACAAGGAGGTGAATGGGCTGCTCCTATTGCAGGTTTGATGATTGAGAAATACTTAAAGGATACCATTCCGACGTATCGGAAAGCTCAGGAAAAGAAAATAATGGATGCAAATTTGTTGCATCGATATATTATGCAAAACTTTTTTAGAAAAAAAAGATAATAGATCATGGCAAAAGCAAACAATATATGGAAGAATATAGACTGGGTGACAGTCATTATTTATGCTGTGCTGGTTTTGCTTGGCTGGATGAATATTTATGCTGCTGTTTACAACGAAGAGCATCGATATATATTTGACATGTCGCGCCAGTATGGCAAACAGCTCATTTGGATTGTTGCTGCGGTCTTGATTGCTGTTTCGGTCATGAATGTCGATAGTAAATTCTTTACTTCATTTGCCTATGTGTTTTATGGCGTGACGATCTTGCTTTTAATGGCAGTATTGGTGCTGGGAAAGAAAGTAAATGGAGCAAGATCATGGTTTGAAATCGGAGATTTTCGTTTACAGCCCAGTGAATTTGCTAAATATGCAACTGTTCTTGCTGTTTCACAATATATCGGATCGATGGGGTTCAATCTCAAGAAGCGTTCGTCAATCTTAAAATTGACAATGATCCTTGCAATTCCGGCCATCCTGATTCTTTTGCAGCCGGATGCCGGATCTGCTTTAGTATATGGGATACTTATCCTGGTGTTATTTAGAGAAGGGATGTCGGGCGTCATATTGTTCTTCGGATTTCTGATCGCTTTATTATTCATTTTGGCTCTTGTCTTAAGTAAATTGACCTTACTCATTGTAATGGTTCTGATGTGCTTTGTAGCTTACGCAATGCTTCGACAAAGATTTATTGAAGCATTGAAGGGACTGGGAATGATTACGGGTCTCACTCTCCTGTTGATGGGGGTGGAAGCTATTTCACATATAGGACTTGAACCCTGGTTGTGTTTGTTGGGCTCATCAATATTCTTCGGGACTTTGTTCTTTTTGTTCGCTTATCGAGATAAAATAATTCACGTGTCACTGATAATATGGATATTCTTTGGCTCGATACTTTTTACATCGACAGTTGATTATTCTTTCCATCATTTTCTTGAAGCACATCAACAGAATCGAATCAATGATCTTTTGGGAATTTCCAGTGACCCACTTGGTGCAGGTTGGAATGTCCATCAATCGATGATTGCAATCGGTTCGGGAGGCTTTTTCGGAAAAGGCTTTTTACAAGGAACTCAGACAAAGTTTGATTTTGTTCCGGAGCAGAGTACAGACTTTATCTTTTGTACCGTTGGTGAAGAATGGGGATTTGTCGGGGCATTGGTTATAATCTCTCTTTTTATCTTCCTCCTGCTTCGGCTGCTAAGGATGGCTGATCGACAACATTCTACTTTTTCAAGAGTGTATGGATATGGAACCGCATGTATCTTATTTTTCCACTTTGCAGTCAATATTGCAATGACGATAAAACTGGCCCCTGTTATTGGGATTCCTTTGCCATTTTTTAGTTATGGCGGATCTTCTTTGTGGTCCTTTACTCTCTTGTTGTTTACGTTTATCAGGCTGGATGCCAACAGACTTGAACGATTTTAATTGCTAAAATCGAGCATTAACCAAATATCACATTGCTTTTTAACCTCTTCGAAAAATTCTCTGAATTGTTCTTCCAGATGCATGTAATTTGTATGGATAACATCCAGTGCAAATGAAGTATGATTTGGGAGAGACGTGTATTGTGACATTGAAAAAAGTGCATCTTGCACCCCCTGGAGGGTCTGATAAGATTGTATCCGTTG
>JAUZOB010000063.1 GCA_030706665.1 Bacteroidota bacterium | reverse complement strand
AACAAAAAGTATAAGACGTTCAAAACCCAGACCAAAACCACTATGAGGGACACTACCATATCGGCGGGTGTCGAGGTACCATTCCATTTCATTTGCAGGAACACCCATTTCATCCATGCGGGTAGTCAGTTTTTCGTAACTTTCTTCACGTTGTGACCCGCCAATAATCTCACCGATTTGAGGGAAGAGTACATCCATTGCGGCAACCGTCTTCCCATCTTCATTTTGCTTCATATAGAAAGCCTTGATCTCTTTCGGATAGTTGATCAGGATAACAGGTCTTTTGAAATGTTTCTCAACAAGGAAACGTTCGTGTTCGCTTTGAAGGTCAACGCCCCAAGCCTCTACCGGATATTGGAATTTACCTGCTTTGTTTTGTTTCGAATTCATTAATATCTCGACTGCTTCTGTATATGGTACGCGAGCGAAGTCGTTATTGACAACAAAGTTCAGTTTTTCAATTAGCTCCATGGAGCGCTCGGCTGCAGGTTTGTTGCGTTCTTCTTCCTGAAGTCTTTTGCTGAGGAATTGTAAGTCCTCAAGACAGTTTTCAAGGGCATATTTAATAAGATACTTCAAGAAATCTTCTGCGAGATCCATGTTGTCATTTAGATCATAAAACGCCATTTCGGGTTCGATCATCCAGAACTCTGCAAGATGGCGTGCCGTATTTGAATTTTCAGCACGGAAGGTTGGCCCGAAGGTATAGATTTCTCCAAGGGCGGTTGCGCCTAACTCTCCTTCAAGCTGTCCGGAGACAGTAAGATTGGTAGATTTTCCAAAGAAATCCTGTTTGTAATCGATTTCTCCCTCTTCTGTTAAGGGCGGATTGATTGGATCAAGTGTGGAAACACGGAACATTTGTCCTGCACCTTCTGCATCTGACCCGGTGATCAGCGGAGTATGCATATAAACAAATCCGCGATCGTTGAAATATTTGTGAATTGCGAAAGCTAAAGCATGGCGAACACGGAATACGGCACCAAAAGTGTTGGTACGGAAACGTAAATGTGCAACTTCACGAAGGAACTCAAGACTGTGCTTCTTAGGCTGAATTGGATACTTATCAGCATCACATGTGCCGATAACCTCAATTTGATGGGCGATGATCTCAACATTTTGTCCGCTTCCCTGAGAAGCGACCAATTCTCCTATAACAGAAAGTGCTGCACCGGTTGTGATGTTTTTAATGATCTCTTCATCAAAGTTCTCAACTTCAGCGACTACCTGAATGTTATAAATACTGGAACCGTCATTGAGTGCTATAAAATTGACATTCTTGCTGCCTCTTTTGGTTCTTACCCATCCTTTAACCATCACTTCAGCTCCAGTGTTGCCCGACTGAAGCAGATCTTTTATCTTAATTCGTTTCATTCGTGTGAGTTTTAAAGTCACAAATTTATAATTTTTTTCACTTTTACTTCCCTTGTGTCACTTTTATGCAATATCAGGAAACAAACAGTTTATATTTGTAAGGTGTTAGCTATAATAGCTTAAAATTTTACTTCAAGATTCATTAAAGGTCAGATTCCTCGATGAATTTTCTGAATCTTTGTTGAAAATAACCGATGCGTGTTAACTTTATTCGAATCAAAAATGCAACAGAATAATTCATGGGAAAATCTTTGTTCTAAGTTAAGCGAAGATTTTGGAGTGGAAACAAATTTAAACGGAGTCCTTTTTTTAATCGGCGTAAGAGAACGGGGATATTTGCTGCGACCTTTTACAAAGGAAGAAAAGATAGATCTGATTAATCTGGGATGCTGTAAGCTTTTTAGTTACAACAATCTATGTCAATATAAAGGTGATGATGAACAGGGGTGGCCCGTTTGGATTAAACAGCCTGCGTTGGATTCATTTTCGGAAGAAGAAAAGGTGTCGATTTTAAAAGAAGCTGCCTTCAATTATTTTAACGAAATTGACATGTAGTATATATTGTTTTGCCTTGCCTTTTAAGATCTGAATTTCCCCTCTTTTTGTCAATTTTGAATAGATAGATTCACTTAGCATCAAATCATTATCAAGCAAAATCAGGAATAATCGTCACTAAGAGGTTATGCGTATGTTTTGTCTTTCAATAATTCCTATGGTAAATCCCGGTTTTCGGAAACCATTGATGGAGACATATGAATTGAATTCAGGGTGGATTTTTAAATCAACAGACTCTCTGAATTGGATGCCTGCCAAAGTACCAGGGTGTGTCCATACGGATTTGCTTGCCCATAATATAATTGAAGATCCTTTCTATCGGTTAAATGAACGTGATGTTCAATGGGTTGATAAGAAAGATTGGGAATACCAAACGACGTTTACTGTTTCACAGGAGGCACTGTCAAAACAACGAATTGCACTTGACTTTAAAGGTCTTGATACACATGCGGATGTCTTCCTGAACGGAGTTCCGATTTTGAAGACTGACAATATGTTCCGTGAATGGTTTGTCGATTGCAAGGGGTATTTGAAAGATGGAGAGAATACCTTACGAATTCTTTTTCACTCGCCTATTAAAGTGGGACTGGAGAAATATGACAATTATCCGTATGTTGTTCATTCTTCTTCAAATGATTTAGCTGAAATAGGTCAGGTTCCCGGGAATAAATTGGTCAGCCCTCACTTACGAAAGGCTCAATATCATTTTGGATGGGACTGGGGACCCCGATTGGTTACCAGCGGAATATGGCTTCCTGTTTACTTAAAGGCCTGGAACGATGCCCGAATTATTGATTTGAATATCGTACAGAACGATCTGACCGAGAAAGAGGCAACGATGACTGCCGTGTTTGAAATTGAAGCTGAGAATAATGGCCCTGCAGATCTTAGCGTATTGATTGGATATAAGAAAGCTGAAAAGCAAACAGTGAATCTTCAAAAGGGTGTCAATACCTACAATATCGATTTTGTTGTAAAAGATCCGAGACTTTGGTGGAGCAATGGATTGGGCGAAGCATCCCTTTATGAAATATCAGGACAATTAGCAACAAGGGAAGGGGAAGAACTCGTTACGCATAATATTGGAATTCGTAATCTTGAGTTAGTCCGTGAAAAGGATAAAGATGGAATTTCTTTCTATGTGAAGTTAAACGGTAATCCGGTATTCATGAAAGGGGCTAATTACATTCCCTGTGATGTATTCCTTGATCGTGTGACTCCTGAGAAATATGAGAAAGTCATAACAGCAGCAAAAGAATGTAATTTCAATATGCTTCGGGTTTGGGGCGGAGGGATCTACGAAAAGGATCTTTTTTATGACCTTTGCGATCAGAACGGGATCCTAATATGGCAAGACTTCATGTTTGCTTGTAATATGTATCCCGGCGATCAGGCATTTCTTGAAAATGTAAAGGCTGAAGCTGAATATACAATAAAGCGACTACGAAACCATCCTTGTATGGCTTTGTGGTGCGGGAATAACGAAGTACTGGTTGCATGGTTACGTTGGGGGTGGAAACAAGAAGTTGAGAGAACAGACAAGAAAGCTGCTGATGCTCAATGGAAAGCTTATAAAGACATCTTCCTGAATATTCTTCCCGGGGCAATACAACAACTCGATCCGAAACGTTTCTATTGGTCTTCCAGTCCCCAGTCCGGTGACTCTATTCCGGTTGACTTTGTAAATGGAGATGATCATTATTGGGGTGTTTGGTGGGGAAAAGATCCATTCTCGGATTATCAGAAGAAGATTGCCAGGTTCATGACCGAATATGGATTCCAGTCATTTCCTGAATTCAAAACAGTTAAAACCTATACAAAACCGGAAGATTGGAATATCTATTCGGAAGTGATGAGATCGCATCAGCGTTCTTCCATTGGCAATGAAACAATTGAGTGGTATATGCTTCGCGATTATCGCAAACCGAAAGATTTCGAATCATTTCTTTATACCGGACAGGTACTTCAGGCCGAAGGAATTAAAATGGCAATGGAAGGGCACCGTATGAAGATGCCGTATAATATGGGGAGTCTATTCTGGCAGATCAACGATGTATGGCCTGTGGCTTCATGGTCAAGTACCGATTACTATGTTCGATGGAAAGCCCAGCAATATTATAGCAAGAAGGCATATGCACCTGTCTTGATTGCCCCCACAGTTCAGGATCGCATTTTTAAAGTATGTGTAGTATCTGATCGTTTAACTCCTTTTAGTGCTCAAGTTGAGTTGAAACTAATGAATTTTGACGGGAAAATCGTTTGGAGTAAAAGTATTCCGACAGAAGTTATAGCGAACTCCTGTCAGACTCTTTTTGAAATGAAAAGAAGAGAGTTCTTGAAAGGGCAGGAGGTCAAGAATCTGATCTTTGTCGCAGATATCAGCGAACAGGGGAAGGTGCTTTCACATAATACATTCAATTTTGTACCGGTTAGAGAACTTGAACTGCCGATTCCGAACGTGAGTTCAACAGTTGAAAAAACAGCTACCGGTTACAGAGTCATTTTAACAACGGATAAAGTGGCCAGGAATGTTTATCTGGTATGTGATGAGGTTGAAGGATTCTTCAGTGATAACTACTTCGATTTGTTGCCGGGAGAGATGATTTCAATTGATTTTACTCCTGATGCTCCTCTGTCGGATTCAACTTTTAAAGATAAACTCAAAATTCGAACGATTCGGGATACGTATTAATATTCCAGAGAGAAAAAACCGTATTGGGGAGATATCCGGATGGCTTCTTAATAAATGATAAATGTCATTGCATAAAGTAGCAATATTCTGTTAGAACAAAAATTAATTAACGATTTTTGCAGTTCAATTAAATGTCAGGAAAATGAAAAGGCTGGTTAGTTATTTTGCGAAAGGAATATTGCTTATTGCTCCTCTTGTTGTTACAATTATTGTAATCGTTAAACTTTTCATATTCGTTGATGGATTATTAAAGGATTATCTTCAGGAATTCTTTGGCAAAGCAATTCCGGGAGTGGGAATCCTTCTGATTATTGCTCTGATTATTGTTCTGGGATTCATAGGACAGACCATTGTTGCCAAACCTGTTATTTCATTATTTGATCGATTGATCAAGAAGCTTCCGTTGCTAAACTTGCTTTATTCTTCTTTGAGTGATTTATTCTCTGCGTTTGTTGGGAAAGAGCGGAAGTTTAATAAACCGGTAATGGTCCTTGTTAATTCTAATGCTGATATATGGAAATTGGGATTTGTCACTCAGGAAAATCTGGAAGATTTTGGGATTGAAGATAAAGTAGCGGTATATTTCCCTTACTCATATTCTTTTTTAGGCGAGGTCCTTTTTGTTCCGAAAAAGAATGTAAAGAATGTAAACGTTTCACCTCCTGAAGTCATGAAATTTGTAGTTTCGGGCGGAGTCACCAAAGTAATTGATTAATTAAAATTATTGGAATGGGAATAAGTGAATTGCTATTGTTATTAGGATTTCTTGTACTGATTGGATTAATTCTTTTTATTGACCTTTTCCTGGTCGGGAAGCAAGCACATTTAGTTTCCACTAAAGAAGCATTAGCATGGTCGGTTATCTGGTTTCTGATTGCAATGGGCTTTTATCTCTTCCTTCGATATTATGGGCATTTATTACATGGAATTGACTCTCCCGAGAGATTAAAACATGTTATATCTGAGTATGCTCCTAATCTGCTTAGAAAATCGGGTGATTATGCAACACTACTCGATTTGTATCGGCAGAATATGAGCATTAATTATATGACCGGATACTTTATAGAAGAGACATTATCGGTCGATAATCTTTTTGTAATTCTGCTAATTCTTCAATCTTTTGGGGTTCAGCATAAGAACTATAAGACCGTTTTGTTTTGGGGAATCTTGGGAGCCATTGTACTCCGGTTCATATTCATCTTTGCCGGTGCTGCTTTAATTCATCAATTCCATTGGATTCTTTACATCTTTGGAGCATTCCTTATCTTTCAGGGAATCAAGATTCTCTTTGAGAAGAATGAAGAAGCTGCTGATGTTCAGGATCATCCGGTAGTTAAATATTTGAGGAATCATTTTTCTATCTATCCTCGCTATGTAAAGGATCACTTCTTTGTGCATAAAGGAGCAAAACGTTTTATAACTCCTTTGCTGATCGTTGTTGTAATGATTGAATTTTCAGACCTTGTCTTTGCAATGGATTCTATTCCTGCTGTTTTTGCCGTCACCAGCGATCCTTATGTGGTATTCTTCTCTAATATCTTTGCGATTATTGGGTTGAGATCTCTCTTCTTCTTATTGGCCAACATCATTACGAAATTCAGATTTCTTAAAGCAGGAGTATCCTTACTCCTTGTTTTTGTAGGGGTAAAACTATTGGCAGGTGAGTTTCTAACTAAGATAGGATTTGAATCACAACACTCCTTATTTGTAATCCTGGGGATACTGTCCTTAAGTGTTCTTCTTTCTGTGTTATTCCCAAAGAAAGAGAATGGCTGATTTGGCAACCGACTAACATAGGAAAGTTTTCAGTTCGATTGAGAATAATCAAAATAGGCATGTCCTCCTGGAGAGCATGCCTATTTTAATTTCTTTTCCCATCTTTTTATTCCACTAATGGGGATTAAGCAGGATTATATTTTAATGAAGATCTTTTGTTTGTAAAGATGATATAGGATGAACCAGAAGACGGCATATGCGCCTATGGCTAAAACAAATGGATACCAACATCCGAGATGGTAACTGGTCCCTTTTAAGAATATTTCTGCAAAACCTTTGAAACTGTATAATTCTCCGAGCAGATAAGCAAAAATGGAATTGCTGCCTATAACAATAAAGAACTTTGTCCAACGGGTAAATTTCCAATGGTCTACAATAAGGTAAAAGAATGATAGCATCGCAATGCAGATCCCACTGCTGAATAATACAAAGGAGCTGGTCCAGATATGTTTGACCAAGGGATGCACAAAGTTAAATAACAAGCCGGCAATGATTAATCCCATCCCGGAAAGGAATAGTGTCAGGGCTTTCTTAAGCCCTTTTGAAGGATTCTGTAAAATGAATGCTGTAAAGACTCCGGTCATTACTGTGACTCCAAAATTCAGGCTGCTCAGAATCCAACTGTATGTTGTCCCGTCCTGGTGATTCCCCAAAATTAATTTATCGATGTAAATCGGGATGTTACTTTCAGGCCTAAATATCCCCGCGGATTGTCCTCCCATAGAGATGAAGGTAGAGATAAACCAATACAGAAGGAGCAACATAACGGTTGCGATTATTTGACCGGGAGCGCTCACGTATAATATCAAAAAAGAGGAAATCAGGTATCCGATAGCAATGGCTTGTAAGGTATTGCTGAAGAATGCAAATTGACTGAAATCATAAGTCAGGAGTTTCCCCTGGACCAACATTCCTAACACCCATAAAATCAAAACACGTTTGAAAACATGTACCAGAAGATGTTGTTTACTTTCCCCTTTTTGTATTCGGCGGGAAAAGGAATAAGGCATTGCAATTCCGACCAGGAAAAGGAACAAAGGCATAATGATATCAAAGAAATGGAATCCAGTCCATTCTACATGATCCATTTGTGTTGAAAGGGCTTTGGTGAATGGTGACTGAACAGCGCCGTGCAAAGCAGTTATAATGGTTGCACCTCCTGTAATCCAAAACATGTCGAATCCGCGCAATGCGTCGACAGACAGAACTCTTCCTGTATTCTGGAAGGCTTTTCCATATACAGTGTACTCTTTTAAACTCTTCATAGATTTTAATTAGTATTTTTTGGTTTATGCTGAGATTAAACTTAATCTCAGATTTCCAATTGGTTTAGTACATCAAATTTAGAGAAAATAATCTATTTCAATTAGAACAGCACCATTAAATATGAAGAGAATAATTTATCGTATCTCAATTTGAAACCAGTCTCAGTATTCGATCAACAAGTATTATTGGGGATATATATTTGAATAATAAGAGATACAGGGAAAAATAGAAAGCAAAGCTTTCTTCGAAGGGAATATCTAAAAGTTACAGTCTCTGATCGTAAAATAGAAGAGTAAACAGATCCGGATTGATCTGAGATTGACAAAAGGAGAATAATCAAAATAGCTTTTCGGAATAAATTTATTCCGAAAAGCTATTTTTTATGGATGTGAAAATTTGCAGATTCTCTAAAAGAAGAATGGATGAGAGTCACATTGGGTGAACTGTTTTTTAGAAAAGTCAATGAATGAAAAAGTAAACATTGAATCTATTCTCCAAGTTCACCGTTTTCATATTTAATAACAATTCGTTCAAGGAGAGAATCTTGACCCATCGGTTCATAGTCCATTTTCAGGTCATTATTAAATAGCTTGGCGACTCTTTGCCAAACAACTGCATAGGTTTCTCCTTTATAGTCTTTGATGATTGTATAAGCATCTCTGTGGGTCTGCCTGCTGATCAGCTTAAGCAGGATTTTCCCTTGTGAAAATGACATGTGTTTTAATGCATCTTCATATTGTTGAAACAATTGTTGCTCTGTTTGCTTAATGAGTTTCTTTTTCTCTTTTTCGTTTTTCATGGTCTCGACTCGTGCATCAACATCTTCAAGTATTTGCTGTGCCAACTTCGCCATAGGATATACCTTTTTAAAGTTTCGGATCATCATTCCATTACGAGCCTGGAATTCCATGTTTTCACTCCACAATGCTGCTTCTTGTATGCGTTGGGCAAACGAAACAGTATCAACTTTGGATTGTTCAGTATGAGGTTTGGAAGTATCCTTTTGAGCAACAAGAGCAGAGGTGTCTACTTTTTGTTTCTTCAGAGTATCAGCATTTATGGCAATATCTTTATCATTCGTTACAGGTTCTGTTTTCTGAACGATCTCTGCAGCTTTATTCTTTTGAGGCGTAGAGGGCTTTTGGGGAACTTTAGACAATTTCACTTTATCTTTTTTCTTATCCACCTTAGGGGCAGAAGTAGAAAAAGATTCATGCACAATTTGTATGTCGTTATAGTTCTCATTAAAGCCAGTGCTCCTGGTATTCACCATGTCGCAGAATTCAAGGTATATGAATAGACCGAGAACTATGACCACATGAAGAACAAATGATGCAGCTATTGGAACATATTTCTGTTTGATGTTTTTCTTAACAGCAAACATGATTGTAATTTGAAGAGTAATACAATTTTTTCCGGATACGGACCATAAATGATAATGTAAAGTGAGCAGAAAATTACCGACAGCTTATTTCTGTGTTGCCAGAATCATTTTCAGATGGAGCTGATGTCCGATGTCAAGTACATTTACCAGGTCCTGAAGTTCAATAGATTTATCTGCACGAAGAATAACAGTTGCATCTTCAACATTAGGGACAAGCTTTTTGATTGTAGGCTTAATCTCGTTGAAAGGCAGCGGTCTATCGTTCAGAAAATACTTGAGGTCTTTCGTGACAGAAAGATTAATTGTCTGCTTTGACATTTTCTGTATGTTGGCCGATGCTTTTGGGAGCATAAGCTGAATTACCGATGGGTTAACCAAGGTAGAAACAATCAGAAAGAATAGCAGCAGAAAGAACATGATATCATTCAGCGATGCAGAATAGACCTCAGGTTGCGAATCGCGGGTGCGTTTAACTTTCATAAGAAACAATTTTGAGTGGGGGAATTCCAAATGGAATCGCCCTCAATATTAAAAGTCCTCAGTTCTTAGTTATTTCTGCGTAAAAGAGCGACAAGCTGATTACACTGATATTCTATCGATGAAGATATTTTATCAATTCTTGCACTCAGCAAATGATATCCGGCAAATGCAATCATACCTACAAGCAGACCAGATGCTGAAGAGATCATCTTTTGATAAAGACCACCTGAAATAATTCCGATGCTGATATTATCAGAAAGTGAAATACTGTAGAAGATCTTGATAACTCCAAAGATTGTCCCTAAGAATCCGAACATAGGAGCAACTGATGCAATAATAGCCAAATAGTGCATTCCTTTAGTCAAATAGTCAACTTGTTGACGTGCCTCAGCTTCCATTGCCTCCTGTACTTCAGCAATAGGATAACCGATTGTTCTCAACCCCGATGCCATAACTCTTCCTGCCGGTTGGTTACTCATCTCGCAAGTTGATATTGCAAGATCAATTTTCCCTTCTTTAATCATTGGTGCAATCACCGGCAAAATGTTTTGCTTTTTGGTCGCCCCTTTAATTACATACCAACGTTCAACGATTAGATAGATATTGACAATCGACATCAAAAGAATTGGAAGAAGGATCCATCCTCCCTTTAAAAGGATCTGGATAGAATCTTCAACTTGTTGTGGGTTTGTAGTTTTCTGTGCTATCTGAAGTAGTATAAAACTAGTCATGATGATGTTTTTTATAAATCACAAAATTGAGACTGTTTCTTTTTTTAGAATCCAAAAATAATCAATAGTTGACTGTTCCGAACAGAGAACTGCATTTTTGGAATAAACAATTACAGTAACTTTTAATTAAATCAAAATGAAATAAATATTTACCCGATGGTAAAATCATATAACAAACAATAAATAAGCCTTATTGCATTGAAAACTCAGTTAGTCTGCGGCTCAACCGATAAAGCTATAATCATGTTTTCATTAGAATACCCAACACTAAATAAACTCCATTAATTTTTAACGGGGGCAAATATATAGATTTTGAGTCGAATATGTCGTTAAGGAATCAAAAAATGAGAGGGAATGATGAGCCTTTTGTATTAAAAAATGTGAAAATAAATCAAAAGAGGTCTTTATTTATATAACCCGTAGAGGTTTAACAAGGATTTGAATTTCAAAGCAGAAGTTTAGGGATGGCAATAGACAGCGATGTAATTGAGATGCAATGTGCTTCCTTCCTTTATATTCGGTATGTTTATTTGATAGCACCTAATTATACATAGAGAAACGTTACCGTTAAACTACCTTTTGGGTAGAGAGTTGATAGCGGTAGGGTAAAGGAATGGTAGAGCATCGTTAGATTTTCGTATTAGAAGCTTACTGCACTTTTCTGTAAAATATTTATAAAACTGCAAATCATGCCAAAAAGCTGCAACGAATGGATTTATTTAGCGTTAAGTCGGAGAAGCATTCACGTTACAGGTTGTTTAGATAATTTTCCAAACGGTTCATGGCTTCGGCAATATTCTCAATTGAATTGGCGTAAGAGAATCTGAGATACCCTTCTCCGTTTTTACCAAAGTCGATTCCGGGCGTAACTCCCACATGCGCTTTTTCAAGGATATCAAATGCTAATTTATAGGAGTCGTTAGATAAGTGTTTTGCATTGGCAAAAACATAAAATGCACCGGTTGGTTCGACTGTAATGCCAAACCCTAATTCTTTAAGTCGTTTGATCAGGTAGCGGCGGCGGGCATCATACATCTCAACCATATCGGCTACTTCATCCTCCGTCTTCTCCAGTGCGGCAATTCCCGCAATCTGAGCCATCGAATTGGCAGAGATAAAAAAGTTCTGTTGGATTTTCTGAATAGGCCGAATGAATTCTTTCGGTGCAATAAGGTATCCGAGCCTGAAACCGGTCATGGCATATAATTTTGAAAATCCGTTTAGCACAAACGCATGATCCGTAAACTCAAGGATGGAATGGTCCTTGCCCTCATAAATAAGTCCGTGGTAAATTTCATCGGAGATGATATAAGGTGAGAACTTTGCGATTTCTTTCATTCGTTCCGCCGACAGAAGATTCCCTGTAGGATTGGATGGCGAATTGATAATGATCGCTTTGGTTCTATCAGTAATTTTCTCGCAAATGGATTCCGGACGGTATTGAAACCCGTCTTCTTCGTAAACCGTAACAGTAACGGGGTTACCCTTGACAAATTTAATAAAGTTAGGGTAGCAGGCATAATGCGGGTCAGAAAGGATTACCTCGTCGTCTTCTTCCAGTAAGGCAGAGAAAAGGAGGAACATAGCGGGAGAGGTTCCGGAGGTAACAACAACCTGATCAGGAGAGACGATTACATTATAAGTTTTCAGATAATGACGACAGATCGCTTCTCTGAGTTCTAAGATGCCCAGACTATGGGAATAATGAGTATATCCCTCCTCCAGTGCTTTCACTGCAGCTTCTTTTACAGGTTGAGGGGTATCAAAATCCGGTTCTCCTACTTCAAGATGAATCACATCGATTCCTTCTTTCTCCATTGCATTGGCCCTCTCAAGGACTTCCATAACAATAAAGGGAGTGATCTCTTCGGCTCGTTGAGCAATCATCGTTTCCTTTTGAGTTTTTAAATAACTGTTTAATCTACTTTGGGTAAATTGACGAATACATTCTATAAAGAGTAACAAATTTAACAAATCATAAGAGAATCTAACTCAGTACGAATTAGATTTATTTTCAAAGGGAAGGGGAATTGTTATCTGCCAAATCATAAATGCATCTTAATGATTCCGATCCTATGTTTAATGCATGAGTGATATTCTCTAAAAACTCAGTACAATGAAATCAAGTTTGAAATTTATTGGAATAGTTATTGCTCTGAATCTTTTCACTGCAATAATTTCGAAACAAGCTTCAGCTCAACGGGGTGAAGTTAGTTTCCAGGTCTTTTATGACGAACTAAGTCCTTACGGACAATGGGTCAGAGATGCGAACTACCAATATATCTGGATTCCGGATGTAGACCAGAATTTTGAACCATACTCAACGAACGGGCATTGGGTCTATACGAATTACGGATGGACATGGGTGTCAAATTACCCTTGGGGCTGGGCTCCTTTCCATTATGGGCGCTGGGATTATAATGATTACTACGGATGGTTCTGGGTTCCGGATAATGAGTGGGGACCGGCGTGGGTATGCTGGTGAATAGTTATAGGTTATTACGGATGGTCTCATTTATCTCCCGTCATGAGTATCAGTCTTAGTTTCGGTCGAGGCTTCTCAATTTCCGCTTCTCGGTGGATTTTTGTAAGAGACCGGTATATTT
>JAUZOB010000062.1 GCA_030706665.1 Bacteroidota bacterium | reverse complement strand
CTGGACTCCTTCTTCCCTGAAGAATTACACCGATTTCTATGCAAGGGTTACGAACAGCTTCCCTCGTTTGGATGCAATGAAGATTCATTTTCATTTGCCACCGGTTGAAGGACTGAAGGATCTTACGGTATTTACAGATAAGGCGACTCTTAATCTAAGGATTCCTTTGCAAGACATGAAGATCTATTATACCCTTGACGGAACTGCCCCGACTCAGAATTCTTCTCTTTATACACATCCGGTCGTAATTGATCATGCCTGTAAAGTCAGAATGCGGTCATATCGCGAAGAGAATTTTAGCGAGATACGTGAAGGTAACTTTGAAAAACAGGCCTTGCGTGAACCGGTAAATCCTGTGAATCTGCAGTCCGGGATTAAAAGAACATTTCAGAATGGTCGTTTTGAAAGTACTCGAGATTTGAACCCAGATCAAAATAGTGACGTAAAAGTCGTACAGAACATTGAAACAGGAGAATATTCAGGAAGAGAATTTTATGGACTAATCTTTAACGGTTTTATTAAAGTTGAAAAAGACGGAGTCTATGAATTTATTTCGACTTCGGATGATGGAAATGTTCTTTTGATTGGGGATACGATGGTTGTTAATAACGATGGAAGTCATGCAGCTTCTGAAAGATCTGGAATGATCGCATTAAAAGCAGGATATCATCCTATTACAGTAAAGTATCATCAACGTGGAGGTGGTTACGAACTTAAAATCGAAGTTTGTGCACCGGGAGAATCAAGACGCCCATTGTCTGCCGATGAGCTTTTTCACTAGAAATAATGATTGGAACATATAGAAAGACCTTGATTCTATTATAGAACAATTTAAAACCACTCAAATTATAAACTTAACTAAACACAATGAGAAAAGTTCTTTTTTTTATTTTCGGAATAATCATGGGAATCTCGTCTCAGGGACAGAATTCTCTTTCTATTATTCCGACTCCTCAAAGTACCCAAAGGGAAGAGGGACAGTTTGAATTAAAAAATGATTTAAAAATATCAACAGGCAAAAACAACAGCAAGGAGAATCTGTTTGCTGCCACACAACTAATTGAGGAATGCAAAAGTGATCTGAACTTTGCTGCTTTGATTGAATCGAAGCTCAAAAAAGCAAATGTTGCATTTTTTATTGCCGGAACGGATGAACTTCCTAAAGAATTTACCGGCGGAAGCGATGTTCTTAAACAGCTGGGAACTGAAGGATATTGGTTAAAAGTTACTCCTGCTAAGATTTGTATTGTAGCGAATAATACGACTGGTATTTTCTATGGAGTGCAGACGCTGAAACAACTTATCCGTTCAAATCGTGTTGGAAATAAGTTGAATTGTTTGACAATAACTGACTGGCCGGCCTTGAAGTACAGGGGCTGGATGGATGATATAAGTCGTGGCCCCATACCTACTGTTGCTTTCATAAAAGAGGTCATTAAAAAGATGGCTGAGTTTAAACAGAATTACTTCAATTTGTATACAGAGCATGTCTTCAAATTAAAGTCTCATCCTGATATTGCTCCGGCCGATGGACTAACTTCTGAACAAATTTCAGAACTGGAATCCTTTGCAGGGCAATATCATATTGAATTGATCGGAAATCAGCAATGCTTTGGTCATATGTCGCATATGCTTGAAATTCCGTTTTATAATTCAATAAGCGACAATGGTTGGGTATTAAATCCGGGAACTGAGAAAACTTATAAATTCCTGGATGATCTTTTTGGTGAAGTAGCTCCGGCCTATTCCAATACACTGTTTAATATCAATTGTGATGAAACCTTTGGATTAGGTACCGGGAAAGCGAAGGCTTTTGTCGATTCATTGGGAATGGAAAAAGTATATGCGTATCATATCAACCGATTAAACGATATACTGAAAAAGCATAACAAGCAAATGATGATGTGGGGGGATATTGCTGTACACCACAAATCAATCATTGATAAACTTCCCAAAGATTTAATTATTCTGTCGTGGGGTTATTCTGCCGGGGAAAGTTTTGAAAATGCGATTAAGCCATTTTCTGAATCGGGGTTTAAATTTATGATTGCACCGGGAGTCAGTTGCTGGAGTCAGATATATCCGAGCCTATCTAATGCTGTAGTAAATATCTCGAATTATGTGAGGGATGGTTACCGCTTGGGGGCAATGGGAATGATGAATACCTGTTGGGATGATGACGGTGAAAACCTTTTCAATTATAACTGGCATGGATTAACGTGGGGGGCAGAATGTTCCTGGAATCCAGCTAAAGAGACTGAAAAGGTGAAAGCTGTTGATGAACGTAATGCAAAACTTGCTGCGTTTAATCAATCCTTTGACAAGGTCTTTTACGGACTGAATGAAGGTTCGGTGACCGGTCTTCTTTTCGACATGGATAAACTACGAAATCTTCCGATTCACGGAATAATGGGAGATGGTGCTTTCTGGAAAAATATACTTGAATTTTATGATGAGGGTAATAAGCCGACAGTCGTTGCAGACAATGAAAAATTGATTGAAGAAACCGATGCTATAATAAAGGGGCTGAATGAAATGAAAGAGAAAGCCCGCTTTAATAAAGCAACAATCAATTATGCTCTCTTTGCGGCAAAACGTGCCCGTTTCACCGGAGAAAAGAACATTGTAACCTTATCCCTTCAGAATGCTTTTACAAATAATTCTACCTCTGATATTTTAGCTGCCCAAAAAGCAGTAGCGGCATTAAAAGAAAAGCTCGGCGCATTGAGGAGCGAGTATGTTGTTTTATGGAATGAAGAAAACAGAGGATGGTGGCTGGATAAAGTATTAGCTAAATACGATGAGCTGGGAAATGAACTTGATGCTCTTGATAAAAGAGTTTTTATCACAATTGGCGATAAATTACCGGATAATAGTTTTAAGGTAAATCTTCAGACTGTTTACAATGATAAGCCGATCTATTACACTTTAGATGGAACAGAACCTGAGTTGACTTCTGCCCGCTATGATGGCAACCTGAAGATCAGCAAGCCAACCTTTATCAGAACACGAGTCATTGAAAATAAGGCCAGGTATGACATCTCTTCCAAAGAAATCCTGGTGCATAAGGCTTTGGGATGTATGAAACAGCTGAATTCCACATACAGTGGTTATTCTCCCGCCTATTCTGCCGGAGGGATGGGGGCTTTGACAGATGGCATACGGGGTTCTGAAAATTTTGCAGATGGACATTGGCAAGCCTTCCAGGGACAGGATCTCAATTGTGTAATTGATCTGAAAAAAGTAACTGATATTAATGAAATAAGTATCGGGTTCTATCAGAATACCTCTTCCTGGATCCTGATGCCTTCCAAAATTGAATTTTATAAATCAGATGATGGCGTACATTTTACATTATCGGAGGTAGTCAATAACACCATAGATCCAAAGGCAGAAGGAACTGTGATTCATAATTTTATGACTTCTAAAAAAATGAAAGCCCGTTTTGTTAAGGTAATTGCCTGCTCTATTGGAAAACTTCCTGCCTGGCATCCGTCTGCGGGAACTGATTCTTTTATATTTGCAGACGAAATCATAATTAATTAAAAACCATATCATGAAGAAGCCATTAATACTAATCATTCTGCTTTTTTCTCTTGTGATGGGAGTAAAAGCACAAGCAATTTATGAGGACGAACGTTATGTGCCGGAAAAAGACCCTTTGGTTTTAAAAAATCTGTCTCACTGGCAGGATATAAAATTCGGGTTGTTGATGCACTGGGGAACCTACAGTCAGAAGGGAATTGTCGAATCATGGACTATTTGCCCGGAAGACGAAGGATGGTGTAATAGAGACATCCCCAATTATAATGAATATGTAAAACAATACGAAGGATTGAAGAAAACATTCAATCCAACTAAATTTGATCCTGATCGTTGGGCGAATGCTGCTAAGGAAGCCGGAATGAAATATGTGGTCTTTACCACCAAACACCATGACGGTTTCTGTATGTTTGACTCAAAATATACCGATTACAAAGTAACTTCGCCAGATTGCCCTTTCCATGTGAATCCCAAAGCCAATATTGCCAAAGAAGTATTTAGTTCATTTAGGAATAAGGGCTTTATGGTAGGTGCATATTTTTCTAAACCCGACTGGCATAGTGAATATTACTGGTGGCCTAATTTCCCTCCACGCGACCGGAATGTAAACTACGATCCGGAAGAGCATAAGGACCTTTGGGCAAAGTATACTGAATATACACATAATCAGATATTGGAACTACTTTCTGATTATGGAAAAATTGATCTGATCTGGCTCGACGGAGGCTGGGTGGCTAAGAAATCAAAAGAGGTGATTGACGGAGCCTACAAAGAAAGATTGGGAGAATCAAAGTCTGGTTATATTAAAGCAAGTGTAATCAATCAGGACATCAAGATGGATGAGCTGGTTGAAAAATGCCGTGCTAAACAACCGGGTCTGATTGTTGTTGATCGTGCCGTATATGGAAAAAACCAGAACTATCTGACTCCGGAGAACAGAGTGCCGGATAAGACTCTGCCTTACCCTTGGGAATCTTGCATCATAGCAGGAGGCGGTTGGTCATATGTACCGAATGCCAAATTTATGAGTGGAAGAGATGGGGTACAGTTATTGATCAATATTGTTGCGAAGGGTGGAAACCTTTTGCTGAATATTGCACCGGGTCCGGATGGTACATGGGCACAGGGCGCCTATGATCTTTTGAAAGAGTATGGCGCATGGATGAAGGTTAATAGCGAAGGAATCTACAACAGTAAAGCAATTGCCCCTTATAAAGAAGGTAAAATCTGCATGACCCGTCAGAATAACGGGAACACTTATTTCTTCTACATGGCCGAAGATAAGGAAGCGATGCCTAAAACAATTCACATTACTTCTCATCAGCCGGCAAAAGGTGCCAAAGTAACAATGCTTGGTGTTAAAGGAAACCTGAGTTGGAAGTATGAAGGAAAGGGATTTATTGTAGACATCCCTTCTTCAGTTCAGAAAAATATTCCTTGTAAATATGCATGGACGATTAAGGTTTCTGCAATTAAAGAATAACCGGTTTTATTGAACCGTTGAGAAAAGCAGTTAAGAAGGCTTAATCGGCTTCCTTAACTGCTTGTTTTTTATATTTTTTGCTAAAATTGATCAGTATACTTTACAATTTGCAACGATGAGAAAAAATATATTTGCTTTACTTGGCTTCCTGGTGCTCCTCTCTGCAGGAGTATATGCACAGGGAACCAATGAGTATGGAATGAAGGTTCCTGCTTTGCCTTTTAATCCAAACCATTACGTTTGTTACAAAACCTCTGCTCCTTTAAAGATTGACGGATTATTGAATGAGCCTGCCTGGAAGGCTGCAGAATGGACTTCTTATTTCAAGGATATCGAAGGAGATGTAAGACCGGAGCCCCGCTATAAAACACGAGCTAAGATGTTGTGGGATGACAAGTATCTCTATATTGCTGCGGAAATACAGGAACCCCACATTCAGGCTAAATTGCAGCAACGCGACACTATAATATTCTACGATAATGATTTCGAGATTTTTATTGATCCCAATGGCGATACCCACGGATATTATGAGTTCGAGATGAATGCGCTGAATACCGTTTGGGACTTGTTACTCGTTAAGCCTTACCGTGATGATGCTCCTGTAATTAATTCGTGGAATATTAACGGTTTGAAATCAGCTGTGAAAATCTATGGAACCATCAATAAACCCAAAGATACAGATGATAAATGGGTGGTAGAGCTGGCCTATCCGCTTAATGTTTTGAAAGAGTTTAACTCTTCGATTCCCAAAGACGGTGATCAGTGGAGAATTAATTTCTCAAGAGTTGAATGGAAAACCAAGATAGAAAACGGACGCTATGTAAAAGAAATAAATCCGGAAAGCGGGAAGCCTTATCCGGAGGACAACTGGGTATGGTCACCTCAGGGCGTTGTAAATATGCATTTCCCTGAAATGTGGGGATTCCTTCAGTTTACGGATAAGGAAGCCGGTACTGCATCTGTTCCTTTTGTTTATAATCCCGAAGAAGATGTGAAATGGGAATTGCGCAACCTGTATTATGCGCAGCGTGAATACTCTGCTAAGTTCGGTCAGTATGCTTCTACAATCCGTGATCTCGAAAAAGTCGGACTATTGTCAAATGCTCTTAAATTTCGTCCGGAATTAAAGAATACGATGAGCCTTTATGAGATTATTGCAGGCAGGTCCGATAGTAAATTTATCTGGCATATTGACCAAAGCGGTCGCACCTGGAATACGGTGAAATAATTGATAGGATCTGATCTTTTTATGATTAAAAATAGTACCCGTTATAGTTTGATATAGAATGATTTATTAAATGGATACAATCTTGCAATGATAAATAATCATTTTATTTGTAATATTTAAGGTTATTACTTATATTTACTAGACTATTAGGTTAAATAAATGATTCGTTGCAATAACGAAATATGGAACAAACAATTGAAACTAATAGGGCAAATCATTGATTTCAAACTGAAAAAAGGGGAGTTAGAAGTTGTCTTGTATATCAGGGCAACTTCTTTTTTTGTGAATTTATCTCTCAGATGGGAGTGAATCTATTACTTTTAAATAGAATTGAAATGTAAAATGCGGTTTCGGAAGAGAAGGAATGTTTTTTTATTTTCTAAAGCATAAGGTGAATCTGATCTTTATCCTTGATTAATTAAGTAAACTTCGCTTTTTTTGAGCTGTTTGAATGAAATAAGGAGACGAATGGAATCAATAAGGGAAATTTATAGAATCGGACACGGACCTTCAAGTAGTCATACGATGGGACCAAGGAAAGCTGCTGAGATTTTTTTAAAGGAGATACCTGATGCTTCGCGTTATCAGATTACGCTATATGGCAGCCTTGCCGCAACAGGGAAAGGGCACCTTACCGGAGTTACGATTGAAGAGATATTCAAGGATAAACAATTTGAAATCTTGTGGATGCCGCATATTTTCCTGCCTCGTCATCCCAATGCTTTAAAATTTACAGCTTTAAATGAGGCTGGTGAAATACTGAAAGAATGGACTGCCTATAGCGTCGGTGGCGGGGCAATCGTTGATGATAACTCTGTTTCTGAAACAAAACAGGTCTATGAGTTATCAACGATGTCTGATATCCTGGATTGGTGTCAGAAAAACGGGAAACAACTTTGGGAATATGTTGAGGTTTGCGAAGGCCCAGAGATCTGGGATTTCCTTTCAGAAGTATGGTCAGTGATGCAGGATGCCATTAAACGAGGAATGAATACGGAGGGGACTCTTCCGGGAGGACTGAGACTACCCAGAAAAGCCTGTTCTTATAAAGCAAAAGCGAAAACTTACAGTGGCCCCATGAAAAAACGCGGACTTCTGTTTGCCTATGCTTTGGCTGTTTCGGAAGAGAATGCTGCAGGAGGCATAATTGTAACAGCTCCTACATGCGGAGCCTGTGGTGTTGTGCCTGCAGTGATGAAATACCACCAGAATACTTATGAAGTCACTGTCGGCTCAATTTTGAAAGCTTTAGCAACAGCAGGACTGATTGGAAACCTGGTAAAGCATAATGCTTCAATATCGGGCGCTGAAGTGGGATGTCAGGGCGAAGTCGGTACAGCTTGTGCCATGGCGTCAGGAGCCGCTACTCAGGTTATGGGCGGAAGCATCTATCAAATTGAATATTCTGCAGAAATGGGGTTGGAACATCATTTAGGACTGACATGCGATCCGGTTCTCGGACTCGTTCAGATTCCATGCATTGAAAGAAATGCCTTTGCTGCTGCCCGTGCATTGAATCACAATACCTATGCTTTGCTCTCAGACGGAAGACACCGTATTAGCTTTGATCAGGTTGTTGAGGCAATGAAAAAAACAGGTCATGACCTGTCAACAAATTATAAAGAAACATCTGAAGGCGGATTAGCGATTACCAGCGGAATTAAAGACGAGTAATCGTTGAGAGGAATTCGTTATTTCGGAGGAAATCAAACGTGTCTCAATACTGCTTCTTTTATATTTGGCCTGGATATGACATTAAATCCGGACCAAATATCAATTCGTATTGATCTATTCGAATAGATTGAGACATGGGATAATAAAAAAAGAAAATATTCCGCTCTCGATAATCTTACCATCGATGATTTTTGGGAAGAATTAATGGCAACAGATCAAAAATCGATTATAGCTGCTTAACTATTTGTCCGGAATAAGTTGGCACGTCCATTCTACTTTAACCCAGTTCCCGTGAAGCATCGTAACTGTGTATACAGTTTGAAATAGAGTACAAAACTATATCAACACCGTAGCAACACCTTATTTCGTTCGTCCTTCAGACGTGGTTCAGATATGGTCTAATCGTCGAAAGGATAATTGGACCATGTCTGTACTACATCAGAGAGGAATATGAATATTCGTGTTGTGACGGTGATGTTATGGCTTTCTACTATCGAACTTCAACTAACAGTGTTCACGGTCCATCAATTAATAATCTTGATAGAAATACCGGAGCTTTTGGGTTAGCTGATTATAAATCGGCTGTGTGAACTGGATAAATAAATCCTGAGGAAGCGGAGGAGAGACTGTACGTCTTTTGACAAGATCTAGTTCATGATCGGTTAAGGCTCTTTTATCTCCGTTATATGAGGCCCATTCCGTGTTCCAGATATATTCTCCGGGAATCTGATTTTTTGAAAGGACTCGGTTTGATTGATAATCTTCGATTGTCATCTCCAGAAGGCCTCCAGATGAAACTTCCAGTTTCGTAACTTTAACTTCTGCTTTCACAAGCCCTAATACCTGTACTTTTTCTCCATTTCTTGTTTTAGCTTCACCGATGACAACAGAATCTTTGCTCTGGGTTTCATAACTACGTTCCGTCAATCTTGAGTTTCCAATGACGAAGTCTTGAAAGCGAAGCCTGACTACATGGTCTGGATACTTAATGTTGAGCTGTTTGGCTTCCTGAGGAGTGTAGAAGCGGATGAATTTGTTGAATTCGGCAGTGCGGTCAAGTGCTTCCATTATTTTTTGATTGAAGAACTCAGCACTGAGTTTATAAACCTGGGAATAGACCAGGGCCGGTTCGACAATGATCTTAAGTGTTGCTATCTGTAACGCCTGATTCATCAGTGCACGGGAATTTTTATAAGAAGCAACGTAATGATCGGCAGCTTCAAAATGAGTATAGGCTTCCTTAGCAGCATTTCGGGTATTAAGTTGAAGTGCTGCCATACCTGCATGGTAACGTTCTTCTGCTGCTTTCTCCCGGGCGTCTTTTAATTCGGCAGCATAATGTTTTGGGGTGGGGATGACATTTAAGGCCGCAGGGCATCGCTCTATTTCATCGCTTAGTTGGTTTACTTTCTCGAAGATTCCCACACATTGTCCCCATTTAAACTGATCCCCTTCATTTAACGTCTGATCTACGCGGTTCTGATAATATTTTAGCGCAAGAGGATAGGCTTGTCTAATTGTGAGAAGAGCTTTTTTGTTCGAAGGGTCACTGCGCAGTCTGTTTATGGATTTTGTAATTGCGTCATCGTAATCGCCTCTTTGTAGGGCTTTGATTCCGGAACTGCATCCTTGATAAACCAGAGAGGATACACCGATTAAAATGAAAAATGCGATGCGTTTAATCATAAAGAATTAAGTTAGTAATTGGGGGAATCGTTTTTTTGTTCTATACGTCTTTTAAATCTCGGATTTCTTAGCTTCTTCCCAGATTGCATCCATTTCAGACAAGGACATTTCTTTAAGCAGGACTCCTTTTTTTAAGGTTTTATCCTCGAGATAGTTGAATCTGCGAATGAATTTAGTATTTGTTCTTTCCAGGGCAGTTTCGGGATCTACTCCATAAAGACGGGCTGCATTGACCAATGCAAAAAAGAGGTCTCCGAATTCCTGTTCTATTTTATCCTGATCGGCGTTTTCTATTTCGCAACGCACTTCGTCAATTTCTTCATGAACTTTGTCCCATACCTGTTCGCGGTGTTCCCAGTCAAATCCGACGCCGCTTACTTTTTCCTGAATACGGTTAGCTTTTATAAGGGCGGGTAATGCCGAAGGGACTCCTTCCAGTACACTTTTATTGCCTCCCTTTTCAGTAAGTTTAAGAGCCTCCCAGTTTTCCTCTACTTCTCGTGCTGTCTCAACTTCTACTTCTCCGAATACATGCGGATGCCGGTATATGAGCTTTTCACTGATAGATTCGAGTACATCACGAATATCAAACGCTCCTTGTTCCGATGCGATCTTGGAATAAAATACGATATGAAGCATTAAATCTCCCAACTCTTTCTTGAGATCAGTCATATCTTTTTTTAAGATTGCATCTGCTAGTTCATAGGTTTCTTCGATGGTCAGTTTGCGCAATGAATCTAAAGTCTGTTTTTGATCCCATGGACATTTTTCTCTTAATTCATCCATGATTTCGAGTAGTTTGCGGAACGAATCCATCTTTTCTTTAATCTCTGACATTTTAAAAAATTTAAGTTGTCTGCTGCGAAGTTAAACAATTTTGCTCAGAGCTGGTTTTTGCTTATGCTGCAATCGATTATTCAGTTTAAAAAATCCTATTTTTGCAGTAATAGAAACAGGTAGCCAACTTTATGTTTGAAAGAGAGATAATTCTTGAAGGAGTAGAAGCTGTCGACTTTTATGGAGTCAACAATCAAAAGATCGATATTTTACGGTCTTTTTTCCCTAAATTGATGATAGTTCCCCTGGGAAATCTGATAAAAGTTTACGGTGATGAAACTGAGATCGAGGTTTTTGGCAATAAATTAGACCTTCTGGTTGATCATTATCATCAATATCATTGTCTGAGCGAAGAGATGATAAGTCAGATCCTGCTCGATGATGGCGAGGGTGCAGGTCCTGTCGTACCGGACGAAGAGGGGGTGCTGGTTTTTGGCAATAATGGGAAGCCGATACGGGCAAAGACTCCCAATCAACGTAAATTGGTGGATATCTGTTCGCACAATGATTTGATTTTTGCGATCGGACCGGCAGGTACCGGTAAAACGTATACTGCGATTGCACTGGCCGTAAAAGCCTTGAAGAACCGTGAGATTCGTAAAATCATTTTAAGCCGGCCGGCGGTAGAAGCCGGAGAACGTCTGGGATTCCTCCCTGGTGACCTGAAAGAGAAGATTGACCCCTATTTGCAGCCTCTTTACGATGCGCTTTTGGATATGATCCCTCCCAGAAAACTGGAAGACCTTATGAAGGATGGAATTATTCAGATCGCTCCGTTGGCATTTATGCGAGGACGCACCCTGAGTAATGCGTTTGTTATTCTTGATGAAGCTCAAAATACCACTGAAAATCAGCTGAAGATGTTTTTGACCCGAATGGGGGTAAATACTAAATTCGTTATTACTGGTGATATTACCCAGATCGATTTGCCATCAAGCCAGCAGTCCGGATTGATTCAGGCGATAAAGATACTGAAGGGAGTCGAGGACATTTCTTTCGTTCAATTTGATAAAGGGGATATTGTACGACATCGTTTGGTGCGTGATATTGTGGAGGCATATGAGAAGTTCCATTCGAAAGATCCCGGGCATCAGGATTTAAAATTGAATAAAGAGGAGAAGGGCAATAAGAAAAAATAAGAGACTGGTTCTTATTTGTCAACGTTTAGAATATCTGTTCGTATTTATAAGTTCAGAGTATTCTGTAAGCTTTGGGGGAAAATATGACTTGTGTGTTATGCTTTGGCATAAAACTGACAAAGATTCATACATTCTCTTGTTAAAATAGGAATGAGTTAAGATTTTTGTAAAATAAAAATATTTTAAAGAACACATAGTCAGAATTTATTTGGGAATGATGATCTGTTCAGAAATTTGGAGTTTTAAATTCAGTAAGTATTCCGGGTATAACAGCTGGACTTCCCATTTATAACAAAGTAACCTGACCAATGAGTTTGTAAGAGCAAAATCCTAAAAATATAAAGTAATGAGCAAAGCATTAGTAAAAACAGATTTCAACTTTCCGGGGCAGAAAGCGGTCTACCATGGTAAGGTTAGAGACGTTTACAACATCAATGATGAATATCTGGTAATGGTTGTTTCAGATAGAATTTCTGCATTTGATGTCATTTTGCCGGAAGGTATCCCTTATAAAGGGCAAGTTTTAAACCAGATTGCAGAGAAGTTCCTCGATGCAACAGCTGATATTGTCCCTAACTGGAAAATCTCATGTCCTGATCCGATGGTTACAATCGGGCATCATTGCGAAACTTACAAGGTCGAGATGGTAATTCGTGGTTATCTGACAGGCCATGCCTGGAGAGAATATCGCGATGGAAAAAGAACCCTTTGTGGTATTGAACTTCCGGAAGGAATGATTGAAAACCAGAAACTTGCCGAGCCGATTATTACTCCTACCACTAAAGCTGCAGAAGGTCATGATGAGGATATCTCAAAAGAAGAGATCATCGCACAGGGACTTGTAAGCAAAGAAGAGTATGAAAAGCTTGAAGATTATACCCGTCAATTATTCCAGCGCGGTACTGAAATTGCTGCTAAAATGGGGTTGATACTGGTCGATACAAAATATGAGTTTGGAAAGAAAGATGGCAAGATCTATCTGATTGATGAAATTCACACTCCCGATTCTTCCCGCTATTTCTATGCTCAGGGTTATGCGGAACGTCTTGCTAAAGGTGAAGCACAAAAGCAGCTTTCTAAAGAATTCGTTCGTCAATGGTTGATCGAAAACGGTTTTCAGGGAAAAGAAGGGCAGAAAGTTCCTGTAATGACTGAAGAGTATGTTGATCAGGTGTCTGAACGTTACATTGAACTTTACGAAAGTATTACAGGCGTAAAATTTGAACGTGCAGATCTGGACAATCTGAATAGCAGGATCGAAAAGAATGTTACCGACTTTATTCTGAATAAATTGAATAAATAGTTTGGGGACAATTGTCGCTGACTGATATAAAAAGACGAAACGAATGTCCGGTTTATATTTCTTGCAGAAATGAACT
>JAUZOB010000061.1 GCA_030706665.1 Bacteroidota bacterium | reverse complement strand
TCTGTTGCAAGAGGCTATAATGCCGGAGGGTTTAATACTTCATTTACGAATGAAGAAAACCGTTCTTTCAAACCAGAGAGCAGCTGGAATTATGAAGCCGGAGTAAAGTCTAAATGGTTCAATAACCGGCTATATACAAACTTCTGTGTTTTCTATATTGACTGGAAAAACCAGCAGATCACCCAAACTGCTCCGGGCGGAATAGGGTCAATAACGACCAATGCAGGTAAATCAAGGAATGAGGGCATTGAGCTTGAAATTAAATATCTTCCGGTCGAACATTTGACAACCTGGTTTACGGCAGGATATAATGACACAAAATTTGTAGATAATGTAAAAGATTCTAAAACAGATTACAGCAATAATGTTTTGCCATATGCTCCGAAGTACACCATCAATACAGGAGTAAACTATGTTTATGTGCTCAATAATAAATGTCTGGATGAAATCAGATTTAATACCAGCTACCAGGGATTTGGAAAAATTTATTGGAATGAAGCAAACAGTGCATGGCAGAATTACTACGGATTACTAAATGGTCGTATTACCGCAGTAAAAGGGAATGTCGAGTTTGGTGTCTGGGGTAAAAATTTATTGAATGCAAATTACAATTCATACTATTTCCAAGCGCTCGGACGATCCTATGTACAGATTGGAAAACCCGTTACCTTAGGAGTTAATTTAATTTATAAGTTTTAAGGCATGAATCTTTCGAAAAAAGATACCGGAAAATATGTAACCATATTGAGTCTCTACCTGGCTCAATCGATTCCGATGAGTTTCTTTTCAACGGTTGTCCCGGTAATTATGCGAATGGAGAAATATTCGCTGGTTTCAATCGGACTGTTACAATTGATCAAGCTACCGTGGATACTTAAATTTCTATGGGCTCCGATTGTGGATCGTACCAGTAGTAGTACTCGTCAATATCGAAAATGGATTCTGTATTCCGAACTTTTTTATGCGTTGATCATTCTCTGTATTGGTTTTTTCAATCTTAAATCAGATTTCACTACGATTGTTGCTTTGGTGCTCATCGCGATTACTGCTTCTGCAACTCAGGATATCGCAACGGATGCCTATGCTATCCTTTCCTTGAAGAAAAGGAACAGAAGTCTGGGAGGCAGTATGCAATCAGCCGGTACATTTGCCGGTACACTCGTAGGAAGCGGTCTGTTGTTAATGGCATATACCCATTTCGGATGGAATAGCCTGATATTCGGGTTAGCCGGGTTTGTACTGATTGCAATTGTTCCGATCTTGCTACGTAGAAGCGAAGAACCATACGATCTGCAGGAAACAAAGAAGGTATCTTTTTTCGAATTCATTTCATTCTTCCGACAAAAAGGAATTGTAAAGCACACTCTCATCTTGTTATTCTTCTATTCCGGACTGATCGGAATACTTACCATGTTGAAGCCATATCTGGTCGATTTGGGTTATTCCATGAAGCAAATCGGATTTATGTCGGGGATCGTTGGAACTGCTGCAGGAGTACTCATGTCATTACCTGCTGGTTTTATCATTCGTAAAATGGGATTCAGTAAAGCTATTTATCTCTTTGCGGCCATCAATTTGATTGCTGCATATTATTTCCATTTTATAGGCTATACCGGGACCTCGATGCTGAAAATCTATATCGGGATCGCGCTCTTGTGGATGGCTTATGCAATGTCCTCAGTTTTCATCTATACTATTGCAATGCAAAAAGTAAGGAAAGGAAGAGAAGGATCCGACTTCACTACTCAAATTGTTATTACACACCTCAGTAGTATGATAATCGCTATATTAAGTGGAAAGATTGCTGATTATGCAGGCTATAACGGACTATTTATTACCGAAGTTCTACTCTGTCTCTTTGTATTAATGGCTCTTCCTTTATTATTTAATTCAAAAAACTATCAATAAATGATTATCCCTAAGAATCTGCTTGAAAAATATAATGTGCCGGTTCCCCGGTATACCAGTTATCCGCCGGCAAACTTCTTCAGTGAATCATTTAGTCGGGAAGAATTCCGGCAGTCGGTGATCGATTCTAATCATGAATCTCCTCAAAATATTTCAATTTACCTGCACCTCCCGTTTTGTCCCCAACAATGTTTTTATTGTGGGTGCAATACGCATATTTCTCATAATAGAGATCTGATGCGGAGTTATGTCGATGCCCTGAAAAAAGAGATCGATATGATGCAACGACTTCTGGACCACACTCGGAAAGTTTCTCAGATTCATCTGGGAGGGGGCACTCCTAACTTTCTTCCGGTGGAGTATATCGGAGAACTGATCGGACAATTAAAATCTACTTTTTCATTGATCGATAAACCTGAAATTGCGATCGAGTGCAATCCTGCCAACCTGGATCAACACTATATCGAACAGCTTATCCGTTTCGGGTTTAACCGGTTCAGCCTGGGCGTACAGGATTTTGAGGATCGTGTGCTGAAAACAGTGAACCGTGAAATTCCCCATATCCCCATAGATGAGTTAACCCGAATGATCAAATCGAATGAGGGTACCTCCGTAAATCTCGATTTTATTTACGGACTCCCGTATCAAACAAAAGAATCGTTTATCCGCAATATTGAGAAGGCGTTGGAAATAAGGTCCGATCGCATGGTTACTTTTTCATATGCCCATGTCCCTTGGTTTAAGAGTGCACAAAAGATACTCGAAAAATCAGGGCTGCCTAATGCAGACCAAAAGCTTGAAATGTTCGGTGCTTCCTGGAGCATGCTTAAAGGGAGCGGGTATGTCCCGATCGGACTTGACCATTATGCTCTTGAAACTGACGAGTTAAGCATTGCTCTTAAAAATAGGAAGTTGCATCGTAACTTCCAGGGATATTGCACCCGTGAAACAACCGGACAGGTTTATGCATTCGGATCCACCAGCATCAGTCAGATGGAAAGTGCTTATGCACAGAATGTCCATACTGTAGAATCGTATATCGAAACGATCAACAGAGGAGAGCTTGCAACTGAGAAAGGATATAAGTTATCAGTGAAAGAGAAGATTACCCGTCATATTATCAATGAAATCATGTGTAATCAGTATCTTTCGTTGAACGAAACAGCAAATGCGTTTGGTATTACTTTTGGAGAGCTAAAGAACCAGATTCCATTCCAGGAATCACAACTGGAAGCCTTTCATAATGACGGATTACTGGACTTTAATGGTGACGAGCTGCATGTATCGGAAACCGGAAGGTTCTTTATGCGTAATATAGCCGCAACATTTGACAGTCAGGTGACAACACCGGATAAGAAATTTTCTAAAGCAGTTTAAAGCATGGCAGAAGAAACTAAGAAAATAGCCATTGTAGGAGCCGGATTAAGTGGTTTGACTACCGCTTATTACTTAGCTAAAGCAGGAATCGAAGTACAGGTTTTCGAAAAAGATAAGCATATCGGTGGCGTAATCCGTACGATGCATAAGAATGGATTCACTTATGAATGCGGACCGAATACTGGTGTATTGTCAGGTCCTGAAGCTGTTGAACTATTTGAAAGCTTAAATGGATTGTGCGAACTGGAAGTTGCTGATTCCAATGCCAAATTCCGCTGGATATGGAAAGGACATCAATGGCAGCCACTTCCCTCTGGACTGATCAGTGCTGTAACAACTCCTTTGTTTTCATGGTACGATAAATTCCGGATACTGGGAGAGCCCTTTCGTAAACCGGGAACTAATCCTGATGAGAATCTGGCCTCATTGGTAAAACGCCGTTTGGGGAAAAGCTTTCTTGATTATGCTGTCGATCCATTTATATTGGGAATCTATTCGGGAGATCCTGAATATCTGATTCCAAAATATGCTCTTCCGAAACTGTATAATCTGGAGCAGAATTATGGAAGTTTCATCAAAGGTTCTATTAAAAAGAAAAAGGAACCCAAAGATGAACGGATGCAGAAAGCCACCCGTGAGATCTTTTCTGTAAAAGGCGGACTCTCAAAGCTGATAGATGCTTTGGTACATGAAATCGGTTCAGAAAGAATTCATACCGGCTGTGAAAATCTTCAGGTTAAACAGGATGGGGATCAATATGCTATTGTTATCGGAAGTAATGTCGCAGATGGATTCACCCATGTCGTGAATACTGCAGGCAGTTATGCTCTCAATACGCTCTTTCCTTTTGTGAATACCGATGAACTGAATGTGATCGATCGGTTGAAATATGCTCGCGTGGCACAAGTTTCTATAGGCTTTAAACAATGGAAAGGAATTGATCTGAAGGCATTCGGCGGATTAGTTCCCTCAAAAGAAAATAAAGACATTCTTGGTGTCCTTTTCTTATCTTCATTTCTTAAAGACAGGGCTCCGAAAGAAGGTGCACTTCTTTCGATCTTCCTGGGTGGAATGCGGAAGTCTCATCTTGTTGATTTATCGGACGATGAAATTATCGACATTATCAGAAATTCGGTTAAAGAGATGATGAAAATAGACCAGTTTAATCCTGATTTGTTGGAAATCCACCGCTATGAGCATGCCATTCCACAATATGGCATCGATTCTAAAGATAAGCTTGAGGCGATTGCTTCAATCGAAAAGCAATACCCCGGATTGTTCCTGGCCGGGAATATCAGAGACGGAATCGGAATGGCCGACCGCATCAAACAAGGGAGGCTTGTTGCTGAAGAAATTATTAAACAGAATAGCTAAATGAAGCTTGATTCGGATAAAACAGCGGTAATCCTGATAAATGTCGGATCGCCTGACAACCCTGAGGTAAAGCAGGTACGCCGTTATTTATCCGAATTTTTGAATGATCCCAGAGTTATTGACCTTCCTTCTTTATTGCGAAAGGCCTTGGTAAACCTGATAATCGTTCCTTTTCGGGCACCCAAATCTGCTAAATTATACCAACGATTATGGACCAAGGCCGGTTCACCACTTCTCTCCCGAACCCGGGAGGCCTGTTGTCTGCTTCAAACTTCGCTCGGTGAAGAATACGAGGTCTTGATGGCAATGCGCTATGGGAAACCATCGTTAAAAGTGGTCTTAGAAGAGGCGCGGGTATCAGGGTATAAAAAGATTATATTCCTGCCCTTGTATCCCCAATATGCATCTTCGACAACAGGATCCGCATTACAGCTTGTGTATGAAACGATCGGGGAGTGGAATTATATTCCAGAGCTCAGGATGATCACCCAGTTTTATGCTCATCCGCTCTTCTTCAAAGCCTATGCAGATCGGACGCTTTCCTATAAACCTGAAGAATACGATGCCATCATTTTCTCTTTTCACGGATTACCCAATCGGCACATTCATAAAATTCATCCGGAGATATCGCCGAACGAATGCAACTGTACTCACCAATTTCCAGAGCATGGTCGGTATTGTTATAAAGCGACCTGTTACGAAACAGCCCGTTTATTGCGTAAGGAATTAAATCTACCGGAATCGAAGTGTACAGTTGGATTTCAGTCACGAATCTCAAAAAATTGGCTGACTCCTTATACGGATGAGATTATAATTAGTAAAGCACGCGAGGGGGTTAAGAGCATCTTGGTTATCTCTCCTTCGTTTACAACCGATTGTTTGGAAACTACAGTAGAAATAGGAGAGGAATACCAACAACTCTTTATAAATCATGGAGGAGAAACGTTAACATTGGTCGAAAGCCTGAATAGCCACCCGCAGTGGATTGAAGCACTGAAACAAATAGTGATAAATGGTTTGTAGACAGTCCAATAACTTCTCTTTGTACTTGCACTAACTGAATATTGTTAATAACTGCAGCTAATAATCCTCAAAACATGATTTTACTCTCTTAAAGATCCGAACGGAGTATTTGGGCTATTTACATTGTCTCAGTCTGGGAGCGGAGTATACTAATGTTGATTCTAAGGATGGACAATTATCTTCATTTTATAGATAAATCCTGTTTGTATGGAGAATGGTTTGTTTCTTTATGACCGATTAAAAACAGAAGAACCGGAATTTATTCCGGTTCTTCTATTAAGTAAGCTCTTTCCTAATCTTTTTTCTTCCAAACGAAATCCAGGATAACGTCATATTTGTGCCCCTGAATCGTATTGTGCTTTGTGGAATAGGCAACTCTTAAATGTGTTGCTGTCTCTGTTAATATTTTCCTTGAAAATATCAGGTCATGGTTATAAGCCGGACAGATATTGTAGTAATAGTTAGTGCCATTGTGAATATAATAGACTTCGAGATTGAACCAGCCGAGAGTATCTTTGGGAGCAGTATATACGATCTGTTTATCGGTTGGGTATGCGGGTTCAAGTATCTTTTTAAAGGCACCGTCATTCAAGGACACTTTATTGATTTCGATAGCTTTAAAAAACAAAGGATCAAAACTTGCTTCGAGACTCCAGGTATAATCTCTCGAATTTAAGAGTCTGATTAGTTGACAGTCATATTTATACAGACCACCTATCGGAGATTTTTGTCCATACACTGCGTTCATTTGCAATATGCAGACCAGTGCAAATACCATTACAATATATTTTTTCATCTTCGTAAGTTTTAGATTTGGTGATGACTTAATGAAGAGTCACAAATTGATTACATTACAAGCGAAGTCCGTCCATTTTATGGTTCTTCACCTTTCTACATTCCATATAGCTTTCAAATAAAAAGAACTTTTGCACTCACTTTCTGATTAAGATCGTTTTTTCAATACTCTCAATACTTACAACATCTCCTTCCTTTAGAGCACTACGCAATTTGATGCGTTACGATACAGTCTTACAGTAGAATTCATACTTTATTACGACCGTGATAAATTCACTGTTTCATCTTTCTAAGAAAATTAATTTTGGATGGCTTAAGAAATGCCCGTTTTAAGCATTATTGCATTGAAAAAAGTAGCAGTTCTTCTTGTAATTTTTCAAATAAGTTCGTAATTTTACGAACAACAAATAAGATGATACTATGGCCTATACACTTAGTAACAATTACGAAGAAGAAGAATTAGTGCTGTCCCGTTTTGCCAAAGCCATGGGACATCCGGCCCGAATCGCAATCTTAAAATATCTGGCTTCGCTCGATGCTTGTTGTTTTGGGGACATTCATAAAGAATTACCGATTGCGAAAGCAACCGTTTCGCAACATCTTGCGGAACTTAAAGATGCCGGGCTCATTCAGGGAACAATCGATCCTCCCAAAGTAAACTACTGCATTGACAAAGAGAACTGGGCAAAGGCAAAAGTGCTTTTTGGTGCATTATTTGATAAAGTCGCAGCAGAAGATGTTGATCCTAAATGTTGTTAGGCTCTAAGACAGAAGATGTGCCTAAAATCAAATTCACGTTCTATTATTGTTTGGAATTCATTTAGAAGAAAACGAGATGACTGATAAATATATAATTGGTGAGATTCAAACCCCTGTAGGCAATATCCCGCAGGTATCGACAAAACTAAATATTGAAGATTATCTGGGGACTGTAATGGTCCGTTGGTCAATAAACCGTGATAACTATAAGGTAAAGCCCGGACTTTATGCGGTCGGTAATCCTACTGCATTGTCTGATGTCTTTGTAACCGCCAATTACAAATTATCCTTCGACCATTTACGTAAAAATCTTGCGGATCTTAATGCCTGGCTCTTAATTTTAGATACCCGTGGAATTAATGTATGGTGCGCTGCAGGAAAAGGGACCTTTGGCTCTCAGGAATTAATTAACCGGATAAGGCTTACAAAACTTGATGCCGTAATCAGTCATCGGAGAATTATCCTTCCACAGCTTGGGGCAGTGGGAATCTCTGCTTATCAGGTGAAGAAAGCAACAGAAAGCGTTCATACCGGTTCCGCTATTATCAATCCGTCTCAACTGCAAACAAGCAAATTGAGTTTTTCTCCCGAATCTTTAAAAACGAATCGGGGATTTAATGTAGTATATGGTCCTGTGCGGGCAAAAGACATTAAGGAATTTGTAAATAACGGTTATAAAGCCACGAAGGAGATGCGGAAGGTAACCTTCAACTTCACCGACCGGATTAAACTGATCCCTGTCGATTTGGTATATAGCAGATATCGGTTATTGCTTGCTTTTGCTCTCATTTTTATCTTGTCAGGACTTAGTAGAACGGGACTGTCATTCCATCTGGCTTATGAGAAAGGGCTGTACGGTCTCTTAAACCTTTTCCTGGCATATGTTTCAGGTATTGTGATTACACCGGCCCTGCTTCCTTACATTCCTGTGAAGAGTTTTGCATTTAAAGGTTTTATCACCGGAATTATTTTGTCAACCGTTCTGTTGTCTTTCAATAAACTTGGAAGCAGTTATCCCGAAATGCTATCCTGGTTTCTTCTTATATCCGGCATTTCATCATTCTTAGCAATGAACTTTACCGGATCTTCTACCTATACGTCATTGTCGGGGGTGAAAAAGGAAATGAAAGTGGCGGTTCCTATCCAGATAGCCTTTTCCATTATTGGTTTGATTTTATTCGTGGTTGGTAAATTGAAGTAAACGTATAAAATGATGAGAGCTTTTGTCTATTTAAAGGACGTTGTGACTCTTCGGATGGACGAAGAGAAATGCAATGGGTGCGGCATGTGCATGAAGGTGTGCCCGCATGAAGTATTCGAATTATCAGGAGGTAAATCGCATATTGTAGATCGTGATTCTTGCATGGAATGTGGGGCTTGCGCTCTGAATTGCCCGAAACAGGCAATATTTGTGAAGTCAGGCGTTGGTTGTGCTGCGGGAATTCTAAATGGCATCATAAGAAATACAGAACCTACCTGCGATTGTTCCAAAAACGGAGGCGGATGTTGTTAGGCTAATTCATGTCTCTCGTTCCTAATTGTCCTTGTTCTTTCAGGGGGTCTGATTTTAGATTCAAACAGCAACTTTTCATGTTTTTTCATTCTACTGATTTTGGATGCAAATCTAATAATGTTTATCTTGTTGACAATATGTAGCTTGAACGCTGGCTATTAGAAAATCAATGAGAGTTAGTTGCTTAATTTAATTAGAATGAAGATGAAAAGAATCTGTTTTCTGTTTTTCGCATTTCTATGCTGTACATACACAAGTCATGCTCAGAATGAAATCAAACTATATGATGGGGTAATTCCCAATTCAAAAGAAGCTCCGGATCAGGAGAAAAAGTTCACTGTTGGAGAAGGTGAGACAATCATCACCGAGGCATCCAGACCGACACTTTCTATCTATCTGCCATCAAAAGAGAAAGCAACCGGTACAGCGGTTATCGTTTGTCCGGGAGGCGGATATCATGCTTTGTGCATAGATCGCGAAGGATGGAAAATTGCCAAAGAATTTAATAAATTAGGGGTAGCTGCCTTTGTCCTTAAGTATCGTTTGCCTGATGATGCAATTATGAAAGATAAATCAACAGGTCCTTTATGTGATGCACAGCAGGCGATTAAACTGGTGCGGCAGCATGCAGAAAAGTGGCATGTTGATCCTCATAAGATCGGAATTATGGGCTTTTCTGCCGGAGGACACTTAGCTGCTACTGCTGGTACTCATTTCGAGAAATCATTCATCGAGAATAAAGAAGGAACAAGTCTTCGCCCTGATTTTATGATTCTTATTTATCCGGTAATCAGCATGACCGATAGTATAGGGCATATCGGATCCCGGGAATTTCTATTGGGTAAATCGCCTTCGGAAGAACAAATTCGCCTTTTCTCGAATGAATATCAGGTAAATTCATCAACACCTCCCTCTTTTATTACCCAAGCGACCGATGATGAAATTGTTAAGGTCGAGAATAGTCTGCTGTTTTATAACGCATTGAGAAAAAATCTTGTCCCTGTTGAATTGCACCTTTTTGAAAAAGGGAAACATGGTTACTTGCAACAACCATCATTTGAAGAGTGGTTTGGCAGATGCCAGTATTGGATGAAGAACCACGGTTGGATTCAATAGTTTTTCCTGTACAACTCCCTACTTAAATTACCGTTGAACTACCGTTGAACTACCGTTCCTTTATCACATTGGTAGTTTAACGGTAAAGCAACCGGAGTGTAACGGTTTTGATGCTTAGGCGTATTTTTATTCGAATTAATAAGCTCAAAGCGTCTGTTGGTGTCAATTTTTTTTATTTCATCCAATTTCAATTATTTTTATAGCCAAACCAACAAACACATTTATGAATAAGTTTTTAATCGCATTAATACTGCTATGTTTTTGCATCACGGGGGGAAAAGCTCAAACAAAATCTCACTCGTTTGTTTTGCAAAAGGACCAGTTTCTACTTGATGGAAAACCATTTCAGATTATCTCCGGAGAGATGCATCCGGCCCGTATTCCTGTGGAATACTGGAGACATCGGATTCAAATGGCAAAGGCAATGGGGTGTAATACAATTGCTGCTTATGTTTTTTGGAATTATCACGAATCCAAACCGGGAGTGTTTGATTTTACAACAGAGAACAAAGACATTGTAAAATTTTTGAAAATTGCGCAGGAAGAAGGGATGTGGGTTATGCTACGTCCAGGACCCTATGTTTGTGCAGAATGGGATTTTGGCGGATTGCCTTCTTATTTGCTGAGCTATCCTGATATCAAATTGCGTTGCATGGATTCGCGTTATATGGAAGCCGTTGAACGTTATGTGACTAAATTGGCTTCTTTGGTTAGTGGACTTCAGGTAACGAAAGGAGGGCCAATTGTAATGGTACAGGTAGAGAATGAATATGGCAGCTATGCCAATGATAAACAATATCTGAATACGCTTAAAGATTTGTGGGTAAAGAATGGGATTGAGGTTCCGTTTTATACTGCAGATGGAGCAAGCGCTCCCTTGTTGGAAGCGGGAACTGTCAATGGTGCCGCAATCGGACTGGATCCGGGTGCCAATGAAAACGATTTTGCAGCTGCATTCAAACAAAATCCGGATGTACCTTCATTCTGTAGCGAAATTTATCCCGGGTGGCTGACTCACTGGGGAGAAAAGTGGCAGCGTCCCGATACCACCGGAATACTTAAGGATGTCAGATGGTTGATGGATCACAAAAAGTCATTCAACTTTTATGTCGTGCATGGAGGAACAAACTTTGCGTTTTGGGCTGGGGCGAATGCTTTTGATCGTGATCAGTACCAACCCGATGTGACCAGTTACGATTATGATGCTCCTGTGAACGAGATGGGACAACCTACGCCAAAGTATTTTGCGTTACGTAACCTGTTACAGAAATATCTTCCCAAAAAGCAAAAGCTTCCACAGCTTCCTAAGTCTTTACCTGTAATTGAGATTCCTGAGATTCAGTTCGGTTCTTTTGCGTCATTATGGAATAACCTTCCGGAGGCCAAGCAGTCAGTTCAGCCTAAACCGATGGAAATGTTCGGTCAGGATCATGGATTTATCCTTTATCGGACTCAGCTGATCGGACACAAACGGGGAACTTTGACCATCACTGACCTGCATGATTATGCGACTGTTTTTGTCGATGGAAAATATGTTGGGAAGATCGACCGGAGTAAGAATGAGAAATCTATTGAACTTCCGGCAAGCAATAGTGCAAACCCTGTTCTTGAAATTCTGGTGGAAGGAATGGGACGAATCAACTTTGCTCAGTTCTTGATTGATCGCAAAGGGATCACCGACCGTGTCGCCTTGAACGGGATGACCCTGATGAATTGGGAAGTCTTTAATTTGCCCATGGATAATCAAGCGCTTGAACCAATGAAATATTCTTCGGAACAATCTTCAAGACCCGGTGTATTTTTCAAAGCTGAATTTGATTTGAAAGAGACTGGCGATACTTATCTGGATATGAGTTCCTGGAAAAAAGGAGTTGTGTGGGTAAATGGACACAACTTAGGGCGTTATTGGGAAATTGGGCCACAGACACGATTGTATTGCCCTGCTCCCTGGCTTAAGAAAGGAAAGAATGAGATCGTTATTTTTGATTTACACCAAACAGTTCCTGCAACAGTTAAAGGGGTAAAGTCACTATAACTTTTTTTATAAATTAATTGAGAAGAGGGAGAGAGTCTGATAATTGAAGGGTCTCTCTCTTTTTTGTTTATAAAACTTCATTTTTGCGAATGTGTTATGTAATTTGCACCCTGTTAATTCGGATAAGAAATGGAAAATAAAGCTACTCGTATTGTCTTCTTAGATATTTTGAGGGTATTGGCCTGTTTTATGGTAATCATGGTTCATTCAGGTGAGTTTTTTTATATTGGGAACGGAGGTACTTTAATTCGTGATAACTCTTTATGGGTTGGAATATATGGAAGCCTTTTGCGTTCAAGTGTCCCTTTGTTTGTAATGATCTCCGGCTTTCTGTTATTGCCAATTAAACTAACACCTTCAGATTTTTACAAAAGAAGATTTACCCGAATCCTTATTCCTCTTTTGTTTTGGTCAGTTTTGTACGCAATCATTCCTTGCCTCTTAGGAGAATACGGAACAACTGATATGGTTCGTAATTTGGTCCGGATACCGATTAATTTTAGCGATAAATGCGGTCACTTGTGGTACGTGTATATGTTGATCGGATTGTATCTTTTTATTCCAATCTTATCGCCGTGGATTCAAAGTACGTCGAAACGATTTGAGCAGGGATTTCTGCTTGTTTGGGGAATTACCCTTCTTATCCCTTATTTGAAAATGATTTTCCCGGAAATGTTCGGAGAAGCTTATTGGAATCCCTATTCAAGCGTATACTATTTCTCTGGGTTTATTGGGTACTTAGTTTTGGGACATTACCTAAAAGAGCATGTACACTTGCCCCAGGGGAAAAGCATCTTGATAGGAAGCTTGTTGATAATTCTGGGGTATGCAATCACTTATTACGGATTCGCCCTTAATATGGAAAGTGCGCCTGATGTTGCCTCCGTGGAACTTACCTGGAAGTTTACCACGATTAATGTTGCGATGATGGCAACAGGACTCTTCCTGATAATAAAGAGCATACGGATAAATCCTGACATGAAAGCAGGGTTGCTGACTAATGTTTCGAACTTAAGTTTTGGAATGTATCTGGCCCATATATTTATCTTGAATCAATTATTTAAAGTGTGGAGCAGCTTATTTTCTTCTCCGATGGTCATAATCCCGATCCTGGCAATCTCGACGTTTATTACGACTTATCTTTT
>JAUZOB010000060.1 GCA_030706665.1 Bacteroidota bacterium | reverse complement strand
CAAATCATTTTAGATGTTCGTCATACCTTTAAAAATAGTTTTATATTTTTAAAGGAAGAATACATTTTGTGCTGAGATTGATCGGAAAAATAACTTTAAGAGAGGTGGAAGTTCTGTTTCGTTCGCTAAAAACATTTGTTAATTTTGTTTTTCGTATTGTGAGGTGACTATGATAGATAATTTTCAACATAAGGGATTAAGAAAACGATTAGTTGACGGATTACGATTAAGAGGGATTCGAGACGAAAGAGTTCTTGAGGCAATAGGGAAGGTTCCCCGTCATCTCTTCATGGAAAGTAGTTTTGTGCGTTTTGCTTATAAAGATCAGGCTTTCCCCATTGGAGCCGGGCAGACCATTTCTCAGCCATATACTGTTGCAATTCAAACTCAGTTGCTTGAAGTCCATCCAAATGATAAAGTTCTTGAAATTGGAACAGGATCGGGTTATCAGGCTGCTATCCTGCTTGAGATGGGAGCAGATGTTTATACAATTGAGCGGCAAAAAGAATTATTTATCCGCACGCAAAAGTTATTACCCAAATTAGGATATCAACCCCATTTCTTTTTGGGAGATGGATACAAAGGGTTGCCAACATATGGACCTTTTGATAAAATTTTGGTGACTGCGGGAGCTCCTTTTATTCCTGAAGATTTGAAGGTACAACTGAAAGTTGGGGGATTAATGGTTATACCGGTTGGGTCTTATGAACGTCAGAGGATGTTTGTTGTACGCAGAGTCTCTGAAACCAAATTTGAAAATTCAGTACATGGTGATTTCATTTTTGTTCCGTTACTTCCTGGAATCGAAAATCAAAATAAAGAATAATGATATTCATAAAGAAGTTTGCTTTTAATCCGGTACAGGTCAATACATTTGTCCTTTACGATGAGACTCATGAAGCAGTTATTATTGATGCCGGGTGTTATAACTCCGGGGAACGGCAGAAATTAGACGATTTTATCGCACAAGAAAAATTAAAGCCTGTTCTTCTGCTAAATACTCATTGTCATTTTGATCATCTGATGGGGACAGAATATGTCCGATCTAAATATAACATTGAATTTGCTGCACATGATGGTGATCGATTTTTGATTGAAAATGCAGTCGAACATGGTGATCTTTTTGGCATACCGATGGAACCGGTTTCTTTGCCAAACCGGTTATTATGCGATGGACAGATTATTCATTTCGGTCATTCTGAACTTCAGGTGCTTCATGTTCCCGGGCATTCTCCAGGGAGTGTCGCTTATTATAACAGAGATCAGAAATTTGTGATAGTTGGTGATGTGCTTTTCTATGGAAGCATTGGAAGAACAGATCTTCCATTGGGAGACTTTGATACGTTGATTCATTCAATCCGCACAAAGCTTCTTTCTTTAGATGAGGACGTAAAGGTGTTTTCAGGACATGGGCCTGAAACCAATATTGCTTATGAAAAGGCGAATAATATCTATTTGATAGCCTGAAAAAGTTCATGGTTTATATCATGGGAAAATAGTTACTTTGAGTGCTTATTGCATTATTCTAATCGATTCATCCTATAAATAAAGAATTAATATGACGGTAGAGAAATTTATTAACAGACATATTGGTCCAAGAGAGCATGAAATTCAAATAATGCTTGATCGGATTGGGGTGTCAACATTGGAAGAGTTAATTGATCAGGTTGTTCCTAAAAATATTCGTCTGAAAGAATCACTTGACCTTCCAAAAGGATTAACTGAACGTCAGTATTATCGCCGAATCCTTGAATTAGCCAAAAAGAATAAAGTTTTTAATACTTATATCGGAATGGGGTATTATGATGCAATAACCCCTGCCGTAATTCTGCGAAATGTTTTAGAGAATCCAGTGTGGTATACTTCTTATACCCCTTATCAAGCTGAAATTTCTCAGGGACGTTTAGAAGCTTTGTTGAATTTTCAAACAATGGTCTGTGAACTTACCGGGATGGAACTTGCTAATGCATCCTTGCTTGATGAAGCGACTGCTGCTGCTGAATCTATGACCATGCTTTTCAATACACGTTCAAGAGGAATGGTGAAAGAAGGAGCTAATATTTGCCTTATAGATGAAAAAATCTGGCCCCAGACTCTTGATGTTCTTTATACACGTGCCGAACCACATGGAATTGAACTCGTTGTATGTGATTTTAAGAATTTTGAATTTACAGGGAAAGAGTTTGGTGTCATAGTTCAATACCCAAACTCAGACGGTAACATTATTGATTATGTCTCTTTAGTGGAGAAAGCACATGAAGCAGGAGCACGTGTTGCTGTTGCTGCTGATCTGATGAGTCTTGTCCTTTTGACTCCTCCGGGAGAGTGGGGCGCTGATGTTGTATTCGGAAACTCTCAGCGTTTTGGAATTCCAATGGGCTATGGCGGTCCTCATGCTGCTTTCTTCGCAACTCGTGAGGAATTGAAACGGAATATGCCTGGCCGAATTATTGGTGTCTCTAAAGATGTAAATGGGAACAGGGCATTGCGTCTGACTTTGCAAACCAGAGAACAACATATCAAACGCGAAAAAGCAACATCAAATATCTGTACCGCTCAAGCATTGCTGGCCAATATGGCAAGTTTCTATGCAGTCTATCACGGACCCGATGGATTGAAGATGATTGCGGAAAGAATTCATTCGATTGCAACCCTTCTTTCGAGAGAGATTGAAAAACTTGGGTACGTCCAATTGAATGAAAACTATTTTGATACTATTCGCTTTTCGTTGCCTGAATATGTGAAAGTAAAAGAGATAGAATGGTTATCGCTTGATTTGGAAATGAATTTCCGCTATTTTGAAAATGGCGATGTTGGTATCAGTATTGATGAAACGACCAATCTGTTTGATGTTAATCAGATTGTAGAAGTATTTGCACGCGTTGCAAATAAGGATGTTTTTGAAATTGAATCATTAACGGATGAATGCTCTGTCTGTGACTGTTTTCGTAGAAAAACAGATTTCATGAAGCAGGAAGTTTTTAATTCCTACCATTCAGAGACAGAGATGGTTCGCTATATTAAGAAACTGGAACGTAAAGATATCTCCCTGACTCATTCTATGATCTCCTTGGGGTCATGTACCATGAAGCTTAACGCTGCAACCGAGATGCTTCCTTTGAGTTGGATCGAGTTTGGAGGTATCCATCCTTTTGCTCCAAAGAGTCAGGCACTGGGCTATCAGGAAATGTTTGAAGAACTCCGTGCGGATCTTTCAAAGATTACCGGTTTCGCTGATATTTGTTTGCAGCCGAATTCAGGAGCTGCAGGAGAATATGCAGGATTGATGGTAATCCGGGCATATCATTTGAGTAGAGGGGATGCAAAGCGTAATATTGTTCTAATTCCTTCGTCTGCTCATGGCACAAATCCAGCGAGTGCAGCCATGGCTGGATTTGAAGTTGTTGTAGTACCTTGCGATGACAAAGGAAATATTGATGTTGCTGCTCTTCGTGAAAAAGCAGAACAATATAAAGATACTCTTGCTGCCTTTATGGTAACTTATCCTTCAACTCATGGTGTTTTTGAATCGGCAATTGTTGAGATGTGCCAATGTATTCATGAGTTCGGCGGACAGGTTTATATGGATGGTGCTAATATGAATGCTCAGGTTGGTTTAACCAGCCCCGGATTTATTGGAGCAGACGTTTGTCACCTCAATCTGCACAAAACTTTTGCGATTCCTCACGGAGGAGGAGGACCGGGGGTAGGGCCTATCGGAGTTGCTGCTCATCTGGTTGATTTCCTTCCTTCTCATCCGGTTGTAAATAATGGACATAGAGGGATTCGGGCTGTTGCTGCTGCACCATGGGGTAGTGCCTCTGTTATGCCAATTACATATGCCTATATTAAAATGCTGGGAGCAGATGGACTTAAAACAGCTTCAGAGTTCGCAATACTAAATGCGAATTATCTCGCCTCGTGTTTGAAAGATACTTATGGCGTTTTGTATACTGGCGAAAACGGTCGTGTTGCACATGAGATGATTCTTGAATGCCGTCACCTGAAAACTGCTTCGGGAATTTCAGAGGAAGATATCTCCAAACGATTGATGGATTATGGCTTTCATGCTCCAACCCTTTCGTTCCCGGTTCATGGAACTCTAATGGTTGAACCAACAGAGAGTGAGTCCTTACAGGAATTGGATCGATTTGTTGATGCAATGTTGAGTATCTACAATGAGATTAAAGAAGTAGAAGATGGTAAGTCAGATCTGAATGATAATGTGCTAAAGAATGCACCTCATACGGCTTCAGTTGTTACTTCGACAGAGTGGAATCATCCTTATTCCCGTGAAAAAGCAGTATTCCCGCTAGATTGGGTGCGCGATAATAAATTCTGGATTCCAGTAGGAAGAGTTGATAATGCCTGGGGTGACCGAAATCTAATTTGTGTGTGCGGATCTCCGGAAGAATATGAAAAATTAAAGAATTAGATTATATACGGGGTTGTTTCTCAAGAACAGCCCCTTTTTTATCTCTAGATGATTGCATAATCATACTCCAATTAAAAGTCATTTTCTTGCAATAGAAGTAGCTTCTAAAAAACTGACTATTCAGATATAAACGAGTATATTCGCGGTCCTTTATTAATTTTGATGATGCTTAACCGTATTTGTTAGTGCAGCTTCCCTATAATGAAATACAAAAAAGCGGCCTAACAATGTATCTGTTGTTTACGGTATCTGTGTTATTTCATCTGAATAATCATATGAAGACAGGAGATAAAGTCTAAATGATTATAACTCTTTATTAAGAAGAAGCCAGATTCTCTTTTTTATCTTTGCAAAAAAACTGAAGTAATATATTTCTTAAATATGGGTGGAGTTTATTTATTCCGTTGATTGCCCTATTAAATAGTTTTACCATTTAGAGTTTACACATGATTGTATTTCCAAATGCAAAAATTAATATCGGTCTGAATGTTATATCGCGACGGTCCGATGGATTTCATAATCTTGAGACTGTGTTTTATCCAGTTAAAATTTATGATATTCTGGAAGTGGAAGAGGATTACTCTTCTGATAAAATATCCTTTTCTTCTACAGGCCTTATCATTGATGGGGCTCCTGAGAATAATCTTGTAGTAAGAGCAGCCAATATGTTAGCTGATGATTTTAAGTTGCCGGGATTAAAAATACATCTGCATAAACAAATTCCTTTCGGTGCAGGACTAGGTGGGGGATCGGCAGATGCTGCTTTAGGATTGGATGTAATAAACCGATTAGTTGGACTAAATCTTACAGAAAAAGAACTCGAATCTTATGCTGCCAGATTAGGGAGCGATTGTGCTTTTTTTGTGCGGAATAAGCCTTGTTTTGCAAATGGCAGAGGGGAACAGTTGGAATCGATAGATTTAAACCTGGATGGCCATTATATTGCAGTCGTGAAGCCTTCGTTTGGTGTGAGTACCGCTGAGGCATATAGAAATATAAAACCACAACAACCTGAGAATTCTTTAAGGGATCTGATTAAATTGAATCCGGTTGAGTGGAGTGGAAAGATAGGGAATGATTTTGAAGCCAGCGTTTTTCCTTTGTATCCTGCAATAGAACAAATTCGGGAAACACTATATGATTCGGGAGCATTTTATGCTTCAATGTCAGGAAGTGGATCTTCTGTCTTTGGATTTTATAAAGAACGACCAGAAATTAAACCGTCAGATTTTGCAGTTCCTACAGAAGTGTTTGTCGTTAGAGCATGATTCGGTTTGATCTAAAAATAAAAGGCTGGTTCAATAATGACCAGCCTTTTATTTTTTATTCGATAACGAATATCAGAGTGCCTTTAGGTATTTTTTGCCCTTTTACTGCGAGTATCTCTTTGATAACACCGTCAAATGGCATAGTTACCCGGTTTAACATCTTCATTGCTTCAAGAATGAGAATGCATTCTCCTGCTTTAACTTTAGCCCCAACTTTCGTGTTGATAGAAATTACAGTACCAGGAATGTGGGTGTGAATTTCTTTTTCGTCAGGTTGTTTCCAGAATGTACGATTCTCAAACTTTTTAGTCCATTGAGTCTTATAAACAGCTCCATGGATAAGTAGTGTTTTATATTCTTCACTCATAATCCTTAATTTCGGTTTAGAACGGAGGAATCCCGTGCTTTTTAGTTGGTCTGGACTCTACTTTGTTAGCAGAAACTGCTAATGCGTGGAGTAACATTTTACGGGTTTCGGAAGGTTCTATGACCTCGTCAATGTAACCTCTGGACGCAGCGACGTAAGGATTTGCAAATTTATCTTTGTATTCCTGAATTTTTAACTGACGCATTTCTTCAGGATTGTCAGCCATTTCAATTTCTTTGCTGAATACAATATTTGCTGCTCCTTCCGGACCCATTACTGCGATCTCTGCGATAGGCCATGCAAATACAAAGTCAGCTCTAAGGTGACGAGAGTTCATGGCAATGTAACCACCGCCATATGCTTTACGGATAATAACGGTGATCTTCGGAACAGTTGCTTCGCTATAAGCATAGAGAATTTTAGCTCCATGACGGATAACCCCTGCGTGTTCCTGATCAACTCCTGGCAGATACCCCGGAAGGTCTTCCAATGTTATAATCGGGATGCTGAAAGAATCGCAATAACGAATAAAACGGGCAGCCTTATCAGAACTGTCGCAATCAAGGACACCTGCTAAAACTTTTGGTTGATTTGCAACAAATCCTACTGTTTCTCCACCCATGCGACCAAAACCAATAACGATATTTGGTGCAAAAAGTTCCATGATTTCAAAGAACTCTGAACCATCGGTGATTCCTTTAATTACATTACGGATATCGTAAGGCTGTTTTGGATCAGCAGGAACAGCTTCTTCAACATTGAATGACGAAATTGGATCTTTAGGAGGGAATGCTTTCGCTTTCTCTGAATTATTCCATGGAATGTATGTGAGGAGTTTCTTTATCTGCTCAAAACATTCTGTCTCGCTCTTCGCATAGAAATGGGCATTCCCGGTTGTTTCTGCATGAACTCTTGCACCACCAAGATCTTCCATTGAGATTTCTTCACCCAGAACGGTTTTGATTACACCAGGTCCGGTGATGAACATCTTCGAGATATTTTCAACTACAAAAACAAAGTCTGTCAAAGCAGGAGAATAAACAGCACCTCCGGCACAAGGTCCTAAAATAACCGAGATTTGTGGAATAACTCCTGATGCTAAAGTATTGCGGAAGAAAATCTCACCATAACCAGCTAAAGAGTTAACTCCTTCTTGTATACGAGCACCGCCCGAGTCATTGATTCCAATCAAAGGAACACGCATTTTTAATGAGTGATCCATAATTTTTGTGATCTTTCTGGCATGCATCAAGCCTAGAGACCCTCCGGCAACGGTAAAGTCTTGAGCGAAAATACATACAGGTCTTCCATAGATGGTTCCGGATCCGATGATTACACCATCACCGTGCAGAACTTTTTTATCCATGTCGAAATCACGGGCCACATGCTCTACAAATAGGTCATACTCATGGAATGATCCCTCGTCGAGGATGGCTTTGATACGCTCTCTGGCAGTGAGTTTCCCCATCTTGATTTGTTTCTCAATGGCTTTCTCACCTCCACCTTGAAGAGCTTCCTTTTTCCTCTTTCTGAGATCGAGAATGGTTCTTTTTAGTGACATACGATAAAATTTGGTTAACAAAATTTTCCCAATATAGGGTTTAATCGTTTTAGGAAATAAAAATTTCCGCATCAAAAATAGAAATTTTTATTTCTATAATAGAATAGAGGAATAGAATGTTACATCCCTCGAGAAGTTATATGCTGATTTTTAATATTTGTTCGGTGAAAAACAGAACAAATCATATTTTAGTTCGAAGCTCTCCGGTATAGGATAATTGCAATGATTGTGTAAATGATGTTTGGAATCCAGGTCGCAATCATTGGAGGTAGGGCACCGCTTAATGCAAAAACTTTAGTTACCTGTTGAAACATGATATAAGAAAAACTTAAAAGCATTCCTAAACCGAGGTGTAATCCCAATCCTCCCCGAACTCTTCGAGATGCTAGTGAAACCCCAATAATCGTCAGGATAAATGCGGAAAAACAGGCTGCTGTTCTTTTATTGCGTTCTATCTCAAAAAGTATTACGTTTCCAAGTCCTCTGGATTTTTGTTCTTTAATGTATCTGTTTAACTGGAATAAGTTAAACGTTTCTACTGCATTCTTGTCCAAATTAAAGTCTGTAGGAAGTATACTTAGCGTTGTGTCAATAGAAGTGCCATAGATCAATTTCTCTTTTTCTCCGTCAAGTGTTCGGATAAAATAATTGTTTGCCCTCCATACGTGTTTGACTGTGTCGTATTGGACTGTTTCAGAGCTAAGTTTGGATCGTAATTCTTGTCTGTCGTTAAATTTTTCGATAGTGAATTTATATCCGGTTTTTGTTTGTGAAGAGAAGCTCTGCATATAGACGTAAACGTTAGGGGCTAACTCCATGTGAATGTTTGCGTCATCAGATGACTTGGTTGTTGTGTTAATGAATGTGTTTTCAAACTTAATTTTTACCTTGTTTGCAGGGGGGATAATGAAATTGCTTAATGTCCAGGAGAATAAAGCAATGACTGCCGCTGATATTAAATAGGGGCGCATCATTCTTCGGTAAGTTATTCCACTACTCAAAATAGCAGTAATTTCAGAGTTGTAAGCCATTTTTGAAGTGAAAAAGATTACTGCGATGAATGTAAATAGTCCACTGAAAAGGTTTGCGAAATAAGGAATGAAATTCATGTAATAATCGAAAATAACTTGATGCATCGTTGCATTCTTTTCAACGAAGTCGTCAATTTTTTCTGAGAAGTCAAATATGATAGCAATGCTAATAATCAGAGCGATTGCATAGAAGAATGTACCCAGAAACTTTCGGATAATATAAATGTCAATTTTTTTCAGCATTCCTTATATTCCTTCAATAGTTTGCAAAGGTGGTAAAAAAAATGTTATAGTCGCACTGACAATTGTTTTATCATCATTTCTTTCCACTGTTTAAACGTATCATTCAGAATTTGCTTTCTGGCTTCTTTGGTGAGCCAAAGATAAAATGCCAGGTTATGGATGCTGGCTATTTGAGCTCCCAGCATTTCTTTTGCCTGAAACAGATGGCGTAAATATGCTTTACTATGTAGTAAATCGACATGTGAGGTTCCGTCCGGATCAATTGGCGAAAAATCAGTCGCCCATTTTTTGTTTCGAATATTGATGACCCCCTTTGAAGTAAAGAGCATTCCATTTCGGCCATTGCGAGTAGGCATAACGCAGTCGAACATGTCAACTCCGCGATCAATTGCTTCCAGAATATTTACCGGTGTTCCTACTCCCATCAAATAACGGGGCCTGTCTTGTGGAAGAATTTCATTGACAACCTCGATCATTGAGTACATATCTTGTTCCGGTTCTCCAACTGCAAGCCCACCGATTGCATATCCATCGCGATTGAACGACGCGACGTGTTCTGCTGCTTTCTTTCGAAGCTCGGGGTAAACACATCCCTGAACTATTGGGAAAAGAGTCTGTTCGTAGCCATAAAGCGGTTTTGTCTCATCAAACCTTTTGATGCATCTTTCCAGCCATCGCTGAGTAAGTGCAAGTGATTTCTTCGCATATGCATGGTCTGCATCCCCCGGTGTGCATTCATCAAAAGCCATAATAATATCTGCTCCGATAGAACGTTGAATGTCCATTACATTCTCAGGAGTGAACTGATGTCTTGAACCATCTATGTGCGATTGGAATAGAGCTCCTTCTTCGGAAAGTTTGCGGATGTCACCAAGAGAAAATACCTGGAATCCTCCGCTGTCAGTCAGGATAGGACCACTCCAGCTATTAAAGCGATGAAGTCCTCCAACCTGTTCAAGAACAGAGGTTCCGGGGCGCAGGTAAAGGTGGTATGTGTTACCTAATATAATTTGTGCGCCAATGTCTTCCTTTAATTCTTTCATGTGGACTCCCTTGACCGAGCCTATCGTTCCGACAGGCATAAAAATCGGAGTCTCTATTTCACCATGCCCTGTGTAAATTTTACCTGCACGGGCTTTGGTGTTTTGTGCTGTGTGATTTAAGTCGAATCTCATAAATGTAAAGTAAGGCAAAGATATAAGAAAACTTTTAAACAAAAGATTTTCCTGAAACCCCGTCCTTCATTTAATTATAAAATAGTTCTGAGATCCGGTCAATTCATTAATTTTGCGATGACCAAAAATTGATAAAGGTGGAACAATATTTATTTCATTTCAGTCTCTCGGAAAACGACATTGTCTTGTTATCTATATATTTACTTGCTTTTCTGATACAGATTATTTTCTATCTGGTTTTTTTTAGAAGAGTAGCTTTTTACAAGAAACGTAAAGAGGGGAATGATCATCTGCCTCCTGTTTCTATTGTAGTTCCTTCAAGAAGTTGTGGAGAGTTTCTTGAAAATAATCTTCCCTTAATATTAGATCAGGACTATCCTGAATTTGAGGTTGTTGTGGTTGATAACTGCTCTCATGATTATACTCCGGAGGTTCTAATCCGATTAAAAGCAAAGTACCCCAATCTGAGGTCTACATTTCTCCCGTCAGAAACATTCTTTTCCTGGAAGCTGTCGTTAATGTTAGGTGCGAAGGCCGCGAAATATGAATGGCTGGTTTTTATGGATCCTTTTACAACTGTAAATAGTAAAGAATGGCTTAAAACCCTTGCCCGTAATTGTGATGAGGATGTAGATGTAGTTCTGGGGTATGGAAATAATCCGATAAAAGGAGGTTATTGGAGCTCAATGGTGCGATTGGAACGATTTGTAAGAAACCTTTATTGTCTTTCTTTTACTTTGGCCGGATTGCCAACTTATCTGGAAGGACGGAATATTGCATTCAGAAGATCTGCATTCTTTGAAAATAAGGCTTTTGCCGGACTCCTAAATCGTGATTATGCAGAAAATGAATTATTGCTTCAAAAATTTATGACTCCTGAAAGAGTACGTGTTGAACTTAATCCTACCAGTATTGTCAATTTTGAGGAGGAAATCATCAGGAGAGATTATCATGAGTTTTTGTTAAAGAACAGATTGCTGTGGCGTGATCAAAAGTTTAATCGAAAACTCCTTATGGCACTCGATATGATCTCAAAGATTGTGTTCTACAGCATGTTTATTGTGCTCGCTTTTTTCCAATACTTTGTGGTTCTGGTACTTCCGTTCTTTTTAATGAGAATTGTACTTCAAGTGGTTATGATTAAAAAAGCTCAAAAAAATTTGGGTGAACAAAAATTATTTTTATCTTCGTTAATAAGCGGTTTGTGGTATCCATTATTTTATTTTCTCGGGTATATAAGTGGACGTTTAATAAAACGAAGACGTAAATGGAAGAAATAAATTCACATCTTTCTGATAAAGCCAAGCAAGACTTTATATTGGTTGAGCAGGCTGTGGCCGGCGATGAGAAGGCTTTTGCCCGACTCCTGAATAAGTATAAAGATGCTATTTATTACATGGTCCTGAAGATGGTGAATAATCAGAATGATGCGGAAGATCTTACCTTAGAAGCTTTTGGTAAAGCTTTTAAAAATCTACATCAATATTCTTCTGATTATGCATTCAGTACATGGTTGTTTAAAATTGCATCGAATAACTGTATTGACTTCCTGCGGAAAAAACGAGGTATCTATATTCCTATCGAGTCAAAGTTGAATGATAATCAAGATAATCAGGAGCCTTCGATTAAATTGAGAGCCAATTCTCCTGATCCTGAAGAACGATTGATTCGAAAGCAAAAAGCGATTATACTTAGAACAATTGTCAGAAGGTTAAAGCCACGTTATCGAATTCTTGTTGAGATGCGTTACTTCAGAGAGTATTCTTATGAGGAGATAGCGAAAGAGTTAAATTTGCCCTTGGGAACTGTCAAAGCGCAGCTTTTTAGAGCACGCGAAAAGCTTTATGAGTTGATAGGTAATTCCGAAATGCACCATTAAGAAGAATTTAGCGTAGCAAAAAAAGCTGCGCTTTTTTATTTTTGCACCATGGATTTAATAAAAAAATACTTTCCGCAATTATTGCCGGAACAGATAGAGAAGTTTGCAGCTCTTGATTCTCTTTATCGGGAGTGGAACGAAAAAATTAATGTAATCTCCCGAAAGGATATTGATCATTTGTATGAACGACATGTGTTGCATTCGTTAGGAATTGCAAAGCTGATCACGTTCAGACCCGGTACCCGTATTCTTGATGTTGGAACCGGAGGTGGATTTCCCGGTATTCCTTTAGCAATTCTGTTTCCGGAGTGTGAATTCCTTCTTGTCGATTCCATAGGGAAAAAGATTCAGGTCGTACGTCAGGTTGCCTCGGCTCTTGGGTTGAAAAATTTGAAAGCAGAGCATACTCGGGTTGAGGAAATTAAAGAAAAGTTTGATTTTATTGTGAGCCGTGCAGTTACCTCATTCCCTGTTTTTGTCGGGTGGGTGCAAAAGAATGTTTCTAAGATAGATCATAATTCAATCCCTAATGGAATTCTTTATTTAAAGGGCGGAGATTTGCATGATGAATTGAAAGGATATAGCTCAAGTGTAAGTGTGATTGATCTGTCAGATTACTTTTCGGAAGAATTTTTTGAAACAAAGAAAATTATTCATCTTCCAATTTGAAGAAATAAGATTGAAGTTTTGGAAGAAATAAAAAAACGGCTATCTTTGCAGTCCGAAATAAACAAGGGTATAAAAATCAGCAAAATTTATACAGATGAAAAGGACATATCAGCCTTCGAATAGGAAAAGAAGAAATAAACACGGTTTTAGAGAAAGAATGTCAACCGTTAATGGGCGTAAAGTACTTGCTGCCCGTAGAGCTAAAGGTAGAAAAAGATTATCTGTTTCTGACGAACCTCGTCATAAAGGATAAAATATCTGGTTAATTAACAAACAGGAAAAGGTAAGGAACAGCTGTTTCTTACCTTTTCCTGTTTGTTTTTGTTTGTGCGACAGATATTATTTTTTCTCTTCATTTATCTTCAACTGAAGGAGCATAACAGATTGTTTCTAAATTTGCGTTGTTGAATTATAATTCTTGTCTTTCAAGGTTGTTCAGCGGACGTAATTTTGGAATGAATTCATTTGAAAATGACATTATGAGTGTTTCAGCTTTTCTTAAAAGTAAGGTCTTTTTGAAACATCTGGGGTTTGCAATAGGGATAACCATTGTATTACTTACTCTGCTGATGTTTTTACTTCGTATCTATACCGGACATGGCGATGCTGTTGAAGTTCCTAATTTTAAGGGGCTTAGTAAAGAGGCTGCGGCAAGTCTTGCCGAGGATAAAGGACTCCGTGTCGAATTCTATGATTCTGTTTATCACAAAGGAGTACAGCCTGGAACAATAGTTGGT
>JAUZOB010000006.1 GCA_030706665.1 Bacteroidota bacterium | reverse complement strand
CTCTGCCTGAGCAATGAATTCTTCGCGTTCTTTCGGATCAGTGATTTCTTTAAGCTTTTTACTTTGAAGAACCTCAATTGCTCCTTTGGGACCCATAACAGCGATCTCTGCGGTTGGCCATGCATAGTTGATGTCACCACGCAGGTGTTTTGAACTCATCACGTCATATGCACCACCGTAAGCTTTACGGAGAATGATAGTTACTTTAGGAACTGTAGCTTCACCATAAGCGAAGAGTAATTTAGCTCCATGAATAATGATTCCACCGTATTCCTGAGTAGTACCTGGAAGGAAGCCTGGAACATCGACGAAAGTAACGATCGGAATGTTGAAAGCATCACAGAAACGAACAAAACGAGCAGCTTTTCTTGAAGAGTTGATATCAAGCACACCGGCAAGATAAGCAGGCTGGTTTGCAACAATACCTACTGATTTTCCATTGAAACGTGCGTAACCAACAACAATGTTCTGAGCGTAATTACGATGTACTTCAAGAAATTCGCCATTATCAACAGTAGCGTGAATTACATCTTTAACGTCGTATGGTTTGTTGGGGTTGTCAGGAATAAGTTCATTCAGTGATTCTTCCATACGTTCGATTGGATCATCGCAAGGAACTTCAGGAGCGTCTTCCAGGTTATTTTGAGGAAGATAGCTTAGCAATTTACGGATAAGCTGGATCCCTTCTGCTTCGTCTTCAGCAATAAAATGACTGACCCCTGATTTAGAACCGTGAACAGAAGCACCACCTAATTGTTCGTCAGTTACAACCTCACCGGTAACAGTCTTAACAACTTTTGGTCCGGTTACGAACATGTAACTCTTGTCTTTGTTCATTACGATAAAGTCGGTCAGAGCCGGAGAGTACACAGCACCACCGGCACAAGGACCGAAGATTGCTGAGATCTGAGGAATAACACCAGAAGCAAGAATATTGCGTTCAAAGATTTCAGCATAACCGGCAAGACTGGTTACACCTTCCTGAATACGAGCTCCACCTGAGTCGTTGATCCCGATAAGAGGAGCACCAACTTTCATGGCCATATCCATTACTTTGCAAATTTTCTGTGCAAATGTTTCAGATAAAGAACCACCGAATACGGTAAAATCCTGAGAAAAAACGTAAACAAGACGTCCGTCAATTGTACCGTAACCGGTTACAACACCATCGCCCATGAATTTGGTTTTTTCCATTCCAAAGTTGGTACAACGATGAGTTACGAACATGTCAAATTCTTCAAAGCTACCTTCGTCAAGTAATAGCTCAATCCTTTCACGGGCAGTCTGTTTCCCTTTATGATGCTGTGCATCAATACGCTTTTGTCCGCCTCCGAGTTTTGCTTCAGCCCGCAGGTCTAGAAGTTTTTTTACTTTTTCCTGATTATTCATAATGAAAGGTAAAAATTATTGATAACCTGTTTATTCGTGTCCACAAAGTTCGGTAAGCACTCCAAAGGTAGACTTTGGATGAAGGAACCCGATTTTCAAACCTTCAGCACCGTTTCTGTGTTTTTTGTCAATAAGTCTAACGCCATTAGCTTCAGCATCTTCAAGAGAAGCATCTACCTGATCAACAGCAAATGCGAGGTGGTGCATGCCAGGTCCTTTTTTCTCGATAAATTTACCGATAGGTCCTTCAGGATCGGTTGATTCAAGAAGTTCGATTTTAGTTTCTCCAACTTTAAAAAAAGCAGTTTTTACTTTCTGTTCTGCAACTTCTTCTACAGCGTAGCATTTCAGACCTAATGCTTTTTCATAAAAAGGGATGGCTGTTTCAAGGCTTTCTACTGCAATCCCAATGTGTTCGATATGTGATATTTTCATTCCTAAAGATATTTATTTATGGATTATTTATATCAACAGTTTCAGCTCGCAAAGCTAACGTACTTCTTCCGGCTATAAAATTTTTAGACCCATTATTCGAAGATGAGTACGATATGTTATTGAGCATGTTTACAAATATCCTTATTTAAATATAAGAATTTCAGAATATTAAAAGAGGCAGACAATAAGTCCGCCTCGTCCTAAAAGAATCAGGGCAAAATTTTACTTAATTGTTCTGTTTTAGCCTGAGACTTCATCGGTTATTATTTATTTTCAGATACAAAATGATAATGAGAACCAAAGCGTTCGAATGCGGCACGGTCAAGTTCTTCTTGTGCATTCGGATGTGCAACGCTGATAAGCAGTTTTGCTCTTTCCTGAAGAGTTTTACCATAAAGGTTTACTGCTCCGTATTCAGTTACAAACCAATGCATATGTGAACGAGTTGTAACAATACCCGCACCAGAAGTGAGGACCGGAGCGATTTTACTCATTCCTTTATTGGTTACAGAAGGCATTGCAATAATTGCCTTTCCGCCTTCTGAGCGTGAAGCTCCATAAATGAAGTCTACCTGACCTCCGACTCCTGAATAGAATTTAGTACCGATTGAATCAGCACAAACCTGACCGGTAAGGTCAACCTGAAGAGCCGAGTTGATAGCAGTCACTTTAGGGTTCTGTGCAATTATGAATGGATCGTTGGTGTATCCAACATCCATCATTGCAACCTGTGTATTGTTGTGGATAAAATCATAAACTTTCTGAGATCCCATCAAAAAGGTTGATACCATTTTATAGCGATCAATCTTCTTATTGGCACCATTGATAACACCGCTTTCTACAAGTGGCAAAACACCGTCAGCAAACATTTCTGTATGGATCCCCAGGTTTTTGTGATTTCCTAATTGAGCCAACACAGCGTTCGGAATAGCACCAATTCCCATCTGAAGAGTAGCTCCGTCTTCGATAAGGGCAGCACAGTTATTTCCGATTGCAGTTTCAATAGCTGAAGGTTGAGAAAAATGAGCAGGCTCAAGTGGGGTATCGTCTTCAACAAAGATGTCAATCATACTCAACGGAATCACTGCATCTCCGACTGAGCGTGGTACGTTAGGATTTACTACTGCGATTACATAATCTGCAGTTTCAACAGCAGCGAGTGTTGCATCTACTGAAGTTCCCAGTGAAACAAATCCGTGTTCGTCAGGAGGACAAACCTGAATCATCGCAACATTACATTTAATGTATCCATCACGATATAATCTTTGAGTCTCACTTAAAAAGATCGGAATGTAATCTGCAAAACCTGCCTGAGTCGATTTGCGAACATTTGAACCAACAAAAAAGGAATCCATCTGAAAGATACCTTCATATTCTGATTCTGCATAAGGTGCAGGACCTTCAGTATGAAGATGATGGACGTGTACATTTTTAAATGCGCCTCCTTTACCTCTTTCACACATTGCTTTGATTAGCACCTGAGGTGCACTTGCAACACTGCTAAGATGAACGTGATCGTTTGATTTTATGACCTTTACAGCTTCTTCAGCTGAAACGAACTTGATAGGATTCATAGTAGATGATATAATGATTTTCCGGTTATTAAAACAGCGCCAAAGATAAAAAAATAAATTTTTGCAAAAGTTTGTTCGAAAATTTATTTGAATTGATCACACTATTTATTTGAAATGTTATAATCACAAATAATATGAAAACAAAATAATAAAAAACATAAGAAAAAACATATGTGATAATGCTAAATGAAATCTTTTACCTTGTTTTTGTAAATATTCGAATATTGTGTCGATAAAAATATTTTTATATTTATTTGTTTTTCTTGATTTACTCGTGTAATTTTGGAATATAAAAAATAAAAACAATTGAAAAACAGTTATTATAGCTGTATTTACAATGGAAATAGTAATATAAGCATATTGACCTTTGGTTAATTTTATTTTCGAGATTCTGTCCGATCACACTAGTCTCCTATTGATAAAAAATCCATTTTCATAAACAAACATAAAAAACAAGAAGAAAATGAATAGGATTGCTATGTATTTATATGTACAGATTTTGTGTTTACTTTACATTAACCCAACATTCGCTCAAACTACAATCTGGAATGAGAATTTTGAAACTGAGGGGAACGGAACCCGTTATCAGGCATCTTCAACATTTTGGACTGATAACAATACCTGTTTTACCAGAACAGACGGAACGAATGTTACTATCCCCGGAGGGGGACGCGTTTCTCCTTCAACGAAATATTTAAATATTGAGGGATTAAGTTTTTGGGCAGCCAGTAACTGTAGTATTATAGATCCTCTGAATCCTTCAAATAATAAAGACATACAAACAATTGTTTTTCCGGATATAAACATAGAAGGGTATTCCGGACTCAAGTTTACAGGGATATTTGCTGCTGGTGATTGCCGTTGGTTAAGTGATTTGAGTTGTAGCTATGATTTGTTTACCAGTGGCAATACAAAAGGTCTTGATTTTGTGAAAGTAACCTATTCTGTTGATAACGGGGCAGAAACAAACGGATTGCAGTTTAGTCCGGCACTCAATCCAACGGGTGTTCCGAATTCAAGAGAAGATGGAGCATTAGGATGGGATTCAAACTTCGACAAAGTTGCGGATAATAAGAGTTCATGGCTAACTTCTACTTTTAAAAGCTATTCGATAGAAAATATTCCCTGTGGAAAGAAGCTTACCTTGAAAGTTTATGTCAGGATGAATGATGTTGGAGAGTGTGTAGCATTCGATGATTTTAAAATAACAGGTCTGCCTTACTCTTCATATTTACAGACAAATGCCCCGTTAACCGATCGGGGGGTAAATGCTACGAATGTATTAACGGATGTTTTAATAAAATTGAAAAATATAAATTTCTCAACGAAAGTCATTGCCAATGGATTTAGATTGGTAAATGCTCCACCCAATCTGAGTATTCTTGATATTACCAAAGATGCGAATGCTCAGGTGACAATGAGACTGAAGTATACAGGGACCGGAATCGGGTCGGATTATAAGAATTTCAGAGTGGCAATTGGTGCGACGCAGATAAAGGAAAATATTGCGGTAGTAACCGATCCTTTCACAATCTATGCCTGTCTACCACCGACGTTCGAACTGAATCAGCCCCAGATTTTAAACGGAATAGCAACACTTAGCGGAATTGTAAATTCTCATTGTTTAAGTTCTGCAATAACTCTTGAATATGGAGAAACAGTTGATTATGGAAAGGAAATTCCTGTTTCTCCTTCACCCGTGGATGGTACAACTGTTGTTGTCACGGCTCAGCCTGACAAATTGAAAACCGGGCAAATTTATCATTATAGGTTTAAGGGAAGCAATCTTAAGGGAACCGGTTATAGTGAAGATGCAACTTTCTCCTTAACACCTGTTCCAAAGCTTATTATTTCGGAAATCTGTGATCCGTTAAATGATTTCTCAAATAATAGGTTTATTGAAATATATAATGCCGGAGATGTTGCAATAGATCTTTCAGCCTATAGGGTTCGTGCTGTATGTAATAATGAAAGTTCTGAAAACATATGGAGTCTGAGTGGTATCATTTTACCGGGGCAGGCAAAGGTCTGCGGGAAAACGGGAGCAACTTCATTTATTCCTGATTTTACAAATGAATGGAGTGCAATTACAGATTGGGATGGAGAGCCGATTGACGGGGGACAATTATATTATGGCTCTTTTCTGATAGATGATTTTTCAGGAATGAACTTTTCTGATAAACATGCTGTTCGCAATGCAGAGGTCCGGCTTCCTGTAACTTTGTGTTCCCCTGATCAATGGTCATTGTCTGATGTAGCTGATGCAGACAAGCAGGGAACTCCGGGACACCATGGAACTGAAATCGTTTGGACCGGTAAATCCAATAGTGACTGGAATGAGGTTGGAAATTGGCAACCTCTGCAAATTCCTACAGAGTTGGATGCTGTCAGGATACCCGGGAATGTTCCCAATATTCCTGATATAAGCACTTCAGTCCAAACTAATTCTCTAACATTGGAATCGGATGCCAGTATTAACAAGCCTGAGAATATTAAGACAAGCCATCCGGTATTGATAAAACGATCGCTGATAGCAAAAGAGTGGCAGTATTTCACTCCTCCGTTTGCAGGAATTACTGCAGGAGATCTTCTACCCACGAATGGCGACCTCTATCTGATACAATATAACAACAATAAGTCCGCAGCAAAAGATGATATTAATAAGGGATGGGATTATGTTACAGATGTTAAAACTCCCTTAACCCCTGGAGTAGGATATGGAATTTGGGTAACCGAACCTTGTGAATTATCCCTTTCCGGCAATCCTCTTACTGCCGATGCCGTAACGTCAGTCACAAATGGAAATAATGGTTGGTGTCTGGTGGGAAATCCATATACGGCACCAATTGATTGGACGCAGGGGAATTATGAACAAATAAGTGGATCTGCTTATGTCTTTAATCCGAGTTTGAATCAGGGGAAAGGGAATTATTGTACCATTGATAAAAGCGGATTGGCCAATAATGGTGCAGATCAATATATACCTCCCATGCAGGGATTCTTTGTAAGTGTTGTAGACAATGGATTATTTAAGTTGCCATTATCTTCAAGAGCGTCTTGCTCAAAGTTATTTTTTAAGAATGCCACTACTGCGAAAGAATTGATCCGTTTGGATGCACGGCATGGATGTTATACCGATGAAGCGCTTGTCCTGTGTGATGCAGATGCCGAAAACGGATTTAATATCCATCATGATTCTCCCAAATTAGTATATAATAATGATAGTATTCCTCAAATTTATACTATCGTGGACGGAATGAAATTGTCCATTAACCATATTCTTAGCCCTCCGGTTGACATTCCGATTGAAATTTCGGTATTGAAAGATATGCAGGTAATCCTTCTGTTCAAAGGAATAGAAAACTTAAATAGTGACTGGTCTGCTAAATTGGAGGATAAAGAAAAGCAGCTTTTTTATGATCTCCGACAAACGGATTCACTCACGTTCGTCATTCGAAAAGATTGCATCTCAAATCGATTTGTACTTCACCTCAATGCTCTTACCGGCTTGTTAACCGACAAAACATCATCATTTATGACAAGTATCCGGGATAAAGAACTGATTGTCTATAATCCGTCACAGAAGACGGGACGGATAGAACTGTACAATATGTTGGGGCAGCAGCTTATGGGGCAAAAACTTGTCAATTCTGCACAACAGATATTGGAATTGAAAGGAAAGTCCGGGCCGTTTATTCTTAGAATTATTACTCCGAAAGAGTTGTATACTGAAAAAATAAAGGTCAACTAAAAATTAAAGCTATGAAAAAGATTGTTTTAGTATTGTGGTCTGTTCTAATTTGTCTGCAAACAATGGCACAACCCACGGGGCCGGATCCTTCGGGGGGAGAACCGGTCGGTCATCCTGTTCCGGCAGGCAAAGGAATGATTCTACTGGCTATATTGGCTGTTGTGTTGGTGAATCGCTATTTGATAAAGCATCCAAAGAAATAAAAAGTAGGGTTGTTAAGTATAATTCCGAAGAGTTATGCTGTTTATTTATTCGCTATACCTCTCTTTTAAGCATAACTCTTCATTTTTTTGTTACATTTTCACATCAACAACAGGGATACAATCATAAAGAAGAGTCGATTTTGTATATTTGCAGCGAAGACAAAATGATTGGTTTATTTTTAATCCTATAATTTCCCTGGCATGATTTTATTCTTCACTGGCAATTCGAACCTTATCATTGCCGTAGAATCAAAAAAACAACTTTCTAACGAAGATGTCTCTAAACTTGTATGGCTATTTGGTGAAGCTACACTTGCAGAAGAGCAAGAATTGAAGGGCTGGTTTGTAGGTCCACGTAAAGAGATGCTGACTCCATGGAGTACCAATGCTGTTGAAATTACCCAGAACATGGGAATTCAGGGATTGATACGAATTGAAGAGTTCTATCAGGTTGATTCTGCAGAAGCAGAATTCGATCCTATGCTGCAGGCTCTTTATCAGAATCTCGACCAACATCTTTTTAGCATTGACAAAGAGCCGGACCCGATTATCTATATCGAAGATATCGTGGCATACAATGAAAAAGAAGGATTGGCCCTTAGTGAAGAAGAAATCGATTATCTGAATTCTGTTTCCAAAACTTTGGGCAGAAAACTTACAGATAGTGAAGTATTCGGTTTCTCGCAGGTTAACTCCGAGCATTGCCGTCATAAGATCTTTAATGGAGTATTCATCATTGATGGCGAAGAAAAACCTTCGTCTCTTTTCCAACTCATTAAGAAAACAACTGCCACCAATCCCAATAAGATTATTTCGGCCTATAAAGATAACTGCTCTTTTACCGATGGTCCCGTTGTTGAACAATTCGCTCCCGAAACTCAGGATAAACCTGACTTCTTTAAAGTGAAAGATATTAAAACAGTCCTTTCTTTGAAGGCGGAAACTCATAACTTCCCGACAACTGTAGAACCATTTAACGGTGCAGCTACAGGAACAGGAGGTGAGATTCGTGACCGTATGGGAGGAGGAAAAGGCAGTCTGCCTATTGCCGGAACCGCCGTATATATGACTTCTTATCCGAGAACCGAAGGAGCCCGTCCCTGGGAACAGGCAACCGAAGAACGTGATTGGTTATATCAGACTCCTGAAGAGATTCTGATCAAAGCATCAAATGGTGCCAGTGATTTTGGAAATAAATTCGGACAACCTCTGATTAACGGATCCCTTTTTACTTTTGAACATTTCGAAAAGGATAAAAAGTATGCTTACGATAAAGTAATCATGCTTGCCGGTGGTATCGGTTTTGCAAATAAAAGGGATAGTCTGAAAGATATTCCCGAACCCGGACAGAAAGTAGTATTGCTTGGCGGTGATAACTACCGGATCGGAATGGGTGGCGGTGCCGTATCATCGGTTGCAACAGGTGAATTCAAAAATCATATTGAACTCAATGCAGTGCAGCGTGCAAATCCTGAAATGCAAAAAAGGGTTTATAATGCAATCCGTGCGCTTGCCGAAACAGATAATAATCCGATTATCTCAATCCATGACCATGGTGCAGGTGGCCACCTGAATTGTCTTTCAGAATTGGTAGAAGCAACAGGTGGTAAAATCGATACGGCAAAACTTCCGGTAGGCGATCCGACTCTTTCTCAAAAAGAGATCATTGGAAACGAATCGCAGGAACGTATCGGGTTGGTCATGAAAGAAGAAGATATCGAAACTTTCAGCCGTATTGCCGAACGCGAAAGAGCTCCTCTTTATGTTGTCGGGGAAACAACCGATGATATGCAGTTTACCTTTGAAAATTCAGAAACCGGAGAAAAACCGATCGATATCCAATTGGAATACATGTTTGGGAATCCTCCCAAAACAATTATGCGCGATCAGTCTGTTCCTGTTCATTATAATGGAATTTCATATGATGCCTCCAATATTCAGGAATACATCGAAAATGTGCTTCAACTTGAAGGCGTAGCATGTAAAGACTGGCTTACCAATAAAGTTGACCGTTCGGTAACCGGACGCATTGCCAAACAGCAGTGTGCCGGCGAACTCCAGCTTCCTTTGAACAATCTGGGTGTCGTAGCTCTCGATTATCAGGGAAAATATGGAATCGCAACTTCACTAGGTCACGCACCTGCTGCTGCTCTTATCGACTCAGCCAAGGGTTCTGTGCTTTCTATCGCTGAATCTCTTACCAATATAGTTTGGGCTCCTTTCATCGATCAGCTTCGCAGCGTCTCATTAAGTGCAAACTGGATGTGGCCATGTAAGAATGAAGGCGAAGATGCTCGTTTGTATAAAGCGGTCGAAGCTGCAAGTGACTTTGCCTGTGCTCTTGGAATCAATATCCCGACGGGTAAAGATTCCTGCTCAATGACTCAGAAATATTCGAATGATGTTGTTTATTCTCCCGGGACTGTTATTATTTCAGCGTCAGGTGATGTAAGCGATATCCGTAAAGTCGTTGAGCCTGTCGTTGTCAACAATCCTTCGACTAAGCTGCTTTACATCGACCTTTCTCAATGTGAGCTTAACCTGGGAGGTAGTGCATTTGCCCAATCTTTAAATAAACTTGGCGAATCGGCTCCAACCGTTGCCGATCCTGCTTACTTCGTAAAAGCTTTCAATACCGTTCAGCAACTGATAGAAAAAGAACTTATTCTTGCCGGTCACGATATTTCATCAGGTGGTTTATTAACCACATTGCTCGAGATGTGTTTTGCAAATACCAAAGGTGGCTTGAATATCAATCTCGATGGTTTGAATGAGTCTGATACCGTGCGTTTGCTGTTTAGTGAAAACCCGGGACTTATTATTCAGGTTGCAGATCAATCAGCAGTTGAATCAATCCTTTCTGAGAACGGAATCGCATTCGTATGCATCGGGAAACCTTCTGACGAAAGAGTTGTGAAAGTTGCTCACGCAGGTAATGCTTTTGATTTTGATATCGATTCTCTGCGTGATCTTTGGTTTAAAACTTCTTATCTCCTCGATCGCAAACAAAGTGGAGAAAAGAATGCATTGGAAAGATTTAAAAACTACAAGACCAATATTCTTGATTTTGACTTTACTTCATTTAGCGGAAAAGCAGCAGACCTGGGCATTACGCTGAACAGACGCGAACGAACAGGTGTGAAAGCCGCTATTATTCGTGAGAAAGGGGTAAACGGGGATCGTGAAATGGCTTATAGCCTTTATCTTGCCGGATTCGATGTAAAAGATGTACACATGACCGACTTGATCAGCGGACGCGAAGATCTGAGCGACGTCAACATGATTGTATTCGTAGGCGGCTTCTCTAACTCCGATGTATTGGGATCAGCAAAAGGATGGGCCGGTGCTTTCAAATACAATGAAAAAGCACGTATTGCCCTTGAAAACTTCTACAAACGTGAAGATACATTAAGTCTTGGAGTTTGTAATGGTTGCCAGCTGATGGTTGAACTGGGACTTGTATATCCCGAGCATGAGCAGAAACCTAAGATGTTACACAATGAGTCTCACAAATTCGAATCTATCTTCCTGGAAGTGGATGTCAAAGAGAATGATTCGGTAATGTTTAAATCATTCGCAGGTCGTAGACTTGGAATCTGGGTCGCTCACGGAGAAGGGAAATTCTCGATGCCTTATGCTGAAGGAGAATACCAAATTCCATTGAAATATAGCTATTCAGGATATCCAGGTAATCCGAACGGATCTCAATACGACACAGCCGGAATCTGCTCCAAAGATGGGCGCCATTTGGCAATGATGCCTCACCTGGAAAGAGCGATCTTCCCATGGCAATGGGCTACTTATCCGCAGAATCGTATAAAGGAAGAAGTAGCTCCATGGATCGAGGCCTTTGTAAATGCCCGTAAGTGGGTTGAAGAAAAAACAAAATAGAGGTTTCTCATATCAGGAAGAGACTCACTATTCTTGATTTTATTAGAAAACTATAAATATTGACGAGGGGGACAGATCGAAAGATTTGTCCCCCTCTATTATTTTTAATACCACCGAAATGAATCATGTATGTTGATTCCATTGAAGTTTCGTTAATGACTAATCGATGGAAGAGGTATTAACGGGGAATCTGGCTAGATCCTTTTTCTTTTTACAATATTCTGAAGAAAGACGGACCATAACAACAAGGGAACAACACCTTACTTCGTTCGTCCTTTAGACGTGGTTTAGTCGTGGTTTAGTCGTCGAAACCACGATTGAATCCTGTCTGATTCCCGAAGGAAAAAGGACTAAAATTAGGAATTGTTATAGTGATGGTATATTGTTTGTATCAATGAATTCCATATTAAAAGAATTCAATACTTTGGTTTTAAGGATGTTGCGATTCTATTTGGTGTTTGTACATTGAGGAGATCAATAATCCGTTTTTCGTACAAATCATTCAGGTGATATTTGTTTGTCATCAACTGTCTGTTCTCAGGTTTAATTATCTGTGCATGGACTTTCCCCCGATTTATATGTCCAGAGATTGAAGAAAAACCACAATCTTTTAGAAATGCAAAATATATAGTATTGCGTCAAATGATAAACGATTTTGAGTCTGGGAATATGAGTAAATTATTGACTCATTTTAATATAGAAACATTAGGTTGAAAATATATTGAGATTTGAGTTGAATAAATTCAAAAGGCAAGAAGACACGGTAAGATGATTAACACGTACAATAACCATACAATCTGTGAGGATTAAAAATTTCATTCCCATTTATCAGAAAGAGAAATAAAAATATTTATTACATTGCATTTGCTATTATCGACTTCAGAAGTGTTTTTGGAAAATTAATTAGGGGTAAGTAGAAACGAGATTATGCGAATACTTCTGTTTATAATATTATCCGTTTTTATGACGGGACTCCATATAGAGACCTTGGCTGATTCTGCGGATCAGTTAAAAAAAGAGGTTTCTTTAACTAGTGGAAAACAAAAACTTAAGGCATTGGACAAGCTGAATAAAGAGCTGATACACATCGGTTCGCAGGAAGTTTATCCTTACGCTTTACAACAACTTTCTTTGGCAAGATCAACCGGTGATTCTTCACAAGTAGCCCATGCTATTTTCAATATCGGAGAATACTATTACAATTGTAATAAATATAAGCAGGCTCGTGATTTTTATCTACGTGCCGCGGATCTGTTTCGGAATCAGAATGACAGGCTTAGGTTGGCGGGGGCATTGAATAATGTAAGTTTGATTTATCAGGCTTGGGGCGAATACCCGTCAGCATTGAAATATGCCCAGCGTTCATTGTCGATCTCTGAAAATCTTCATTCCTGGGATGATATTGCGGATGCAAAGAATAATATTGCTTCTATTCTTCTAAACACGAATAACTTTAGTGAGGCCCTTCATTATTTGCGTGAAGCTCTTCAAATCTGCAAGGATCATCATGATCTCGCACGTCTGGGGATTACTTACAATAGTATTGGCGCGATTTACAGTATGATGAACAGGACAGATATCTCTCTGAAATATTTTACAAAGGCTCATGATATTTATAAAAAACTCGGTGATGATTTTCGAACTGCATTTACGGCGAATAATATCGGAACCGCTTATTTGAGACGGAACAATCCGAAGTTTGCATTGTCCTATGAAAAAGAAGCGTATATGCTTTTTTGCAAGGCTGATTATCCGCGCGGAATATCAAATGCCTTGGTCGATTTGAGTGATATTAATTACAGAAATAAGAATTATACCGAAGGAGACCGACTAGTCAGAGAGGGTTTGAGGATTACTCGAAATAATGAATTGAAGAATATTCGTTTAGCATGTCTTGACCTTTATCGTAAGTCATTAAAAGACAGAGGTGATATTAAGCAGGCATATACTGTTTTTGCAATGTATGTTGCTCTAAAAGACAGCATTTTCAACGAAGAAAAATCGAATCAGTTGTCAGAGATACAAACTAAATACCAGACTACAGAGAAAGAAAAACAAATTACCGGATTACTAAAAGAGAATAAAATTCATCTATTGGAAGTCAAACAACGGAATTTGCAACTGGGCATACTGGCTCTTCTCTCCATTTTCTTTATAATTCTGATGGTCTTCTTTTATTATCAATACCATGTAAAACAACGGCTTAATAAGTTGTTGGAAGAGAAGAACGAGCGAATTGTGTCTCAAAATGAGCAGATGCATCTGTTGAACGAAGAGTATAAGCAGTTGAATGCAGACTTACAAGTCTCAGAACAAAAATTGATGGAGAGTAATTCTACGAAAGATAAGTTCTTCTCCATTATTGCGCATGACCTGAAAAACCCGTTTCATTCCATTCTTGGATTCTCGAACATGATGGAATATAGGGTCGATCAACTGTCGAAAGATGAAATAAAAGACTACTCTCATAGTATCTATAGTTCGTCAAGCAGAGTTTATCGTCTGCTTGATAATCTTTTGAATTGGGCCAGATCACAATCCGGAAAGCTTTTATATCAACCGATAGAGACCGATCTTGGTATATTGACAGAGACCGCCGTAGCTGTGCTTGATCCGGTTGCACGACAAAAGAAGATTAAGATTGAAAATCTCGTTTCTAACGGAATTACTGCAATTTCCGATGCAAATATGTTTGAAACCGTGTTGCGAAACCTGATTAATAACGCTGTTAAATTTACCAATCCCGGCGGCTGGGTAAGAGTCTTTTTTTCTGAGGAGAAGGATCGTTTGGTATTTTGTGTACAGGATAACGGAGTGGGGATACGTAAAGATATTATTCCAAAGCTTTTTGATATTACTTCGAAGCACAAAACTTACGGTACTCAGGATGAAGAAGGATCAGGCTTGGGATTGCTGGTCTGCTCTGAGTTTGTCAATAAGATGGGAGGCCGTATGTGGGTGGAAAGTGAAGAAGGGCAGGGGAGCTGTTTCTTTTTTTCAATTCCGAAATAAGTAATTCCGGTTACTTTGCAGAAAGTAACTCCCTTGCGTTATTCATGGCCGCTTCAGACAGTCCTTCGCCACTCAGCATCTTTGCAATTTCCTCAAGCCTTTCGTTCGGAGAGAGAAGACGAATGCCGGAGAAGGTTTCTTCGCCCTCATCTTTTTTATAAACCAGGTAATGATTGTCCCCTTTACTGGCAATCTGGGGCAAATGAGTGATATTGATTACCTGCATCTCCGTTGACATCTGTTTCAGAATACTTGCCATGCGGTGTGCAATTTCACCGGACACCCCTGTGTCAATTTCATCGAAGATAATCGTTGGTAATGCTTTTGAAGCGGAAATAAGCGACTTGAGAGCTAACATGACTCTTGACATTTCTCCTCCCGATGCAACTTTCGATATTTCCTGTAAAGCCGAGCTTTTATTGGCAGAGAACAGAAAGCTTACCGTATCTTTCCCATGCTGTTGGAAATGACCTGAATCTTCGATTCCGACCTTGAAGGCTGCATTGGGGATTCCAACCTGGGTTAAAACAGAAACAACTTGTTTCTCGATCGAAGGAATCACCTTTTTCCGATTAGATGAAATTGATGAAGCCAGTTTGTTCAATTCTTTCTCTTTCTCCTCCAGAATCTTCTTTTGAGCTTCGATTTCAGCATCGAATGATTCGGCTTCCTGTATTTTTGAATGGTATTGATCTTTAAGCAAGATGAGTTCTGCTACCGAAGCTACCCGGTGTTTTTGTTGAAGAGAAAAGAGCAGGTCGATCCGGTTATTGATTGCTTCCAGTCGTTCCGGGTCTGATTCGGCCCGTTCAGACTGAGCTGCTGTATCTTCGGCTATGTCTTTCAGTTCATAGTAAACAGATTCAATTCTCTGTTGCATTGGGGCCGCAGACGCATGAAAAGAAGATAATCTGCCATAGATATTCATGATTTCTTTGAGGTGCATCAGTACCCCGGCAGAATCGTCGTCCATTAAGCTGCTGATCTGGGTAAGCCCCATTTTTATTTCTTCTGCATGACTTAATTCTTCACGTTCTCGTTCCAATTCCTCTTGTTCGTTTTCCGATAGTTTGGCAGAATCGAGTTGCTCAAACTGGAAGAGAAAATAATCCAGGTCGGCTTTGGCCTTTGCCGCTTTTGATTCCAATTCCGTTAAGAGCTGTTTCTGTTCATTGAATTTACGGAAGGTAGCGGCGTAAGTCGTAAGCAATGATCTGTGTCCGGCACAGATATCAATTACTTTAAGCTGGAACAAATGATTTCCCAGCTCGAGGTTTTGATGTTGAGAATGAATATCGACCAGTTGAATCCCCAACTGCTGAATGACAGAAAGGGTAACTGGAGTATCATTGATAAAAGCCCTGGATTTTCCCGCAGGACTAATTTCGCGTCGCAATGTAACCAAGGGCTCATAGTCCAGTTCATTCTCTTCGAAGAACGATTCCAGATTATAACCGGTTGTTTCGAATGTGCCTTCTACGATGCACTTCTTAGACTGATCTTTAAGAACAGATGTATCGGCACGCTGTCCGAGCATGAGCGATAAGGCACCGAGAAGGATTGATTTACCGGCTCCTGTTTCACCGGTAATGATGCTGAATCCGTTGCTAAATGTTACATCTAGTTCGCGGATTAGCGCATAATTCTGAACTAACAGTCGGGTGAGCACAGTTTCAATTGTTTTTAAGTTAAATATTATTGGGCGTTTTTAATCTTATCATACTTTGTCAGATTCGAAGGATCGCATTCTTCCAGAATGGAAATAATTCTATTCTTTTCATCTTGAAAGGATTTTGAAAAGATTCCAACCAGTTCATCTGATTTGGCATCAAAAAAGATCTGGTTGATATATAACGCCGGTCGTGTTCTGTAAACTTTCTGAATATTTTTCATCGCATCGGCTACTTCTGCACGAGCTACTTCAGGTTTTTCAGCCATCAGATCGAGCCCAAGCCGGTGATAATGATAGAGAAGTTGACGGAAGGGACTGTATGACTTGTTGAGGATATTTTCAACCAGCCAATATCGGTTCCTGTCGCTTTCAAATGCTTTCCATCCGCTCTCCTGTGCATTTTGCGATTTATTGACAATAGACTGAGACTTTTGATAAAACTCGGTACCACCTTCGGATGAGAACGAATCATAATCGACCCCCAGTATTATGTAAGCATAATAAGCCAGTACACTGGTCAGGTTATTCTTATTCGATGTCTCATTAAAATCCAATGGTTGGTATTCGATGTAATGAAAACGCAGATCATTGTCCTTGATGTTGAGAAGAGTCGTTTTGTACGAAGAGTTATAGACCGGACGTTGTGCTTGCACATGAATCGATCCTTTATATTCGTCACCTGAAATTTGCTCGTCAAGATTAATGTAAATGGAACATTCTATTCGTTCGTCATTCGAAAAGATGTGGTTGGTCCATTTGCGATTGTTCATGAATTCATAGACCTCTTTCTGAAGCGTACGGAATACATTACGGTTGGCATTTTCCAGCTTCTGTCCTGATATATTGACATTACAACGTAATTCCTGTGCTTCGGCATGTATTGAAGACAGAATCAGTAATAACAGACAGGTGAAATAGAAAAGCTTTTGCATATTCCCGTTTTTCAACAGAGTTATAAATTATAAGGATTCAACAACCTCAATCAACTTCTGAACGATATCACTTGCAACTTCTTTCTTTGTCTTTAACTCAAAATGAGTGATATTATTGTCTTTATCAATAATTGTAATTTTATTAGTGTCGACCTGAAAACCGGCACCTTGATCGTTGAGGGAATTCAAGACAATAAAATCAAGATTCTTCTTGCGCAGTTTTTCTTTGGCATTAAACTCTTCATCAAAAGTTTCGAGTGCAAACCCCACCATAATCTGACCGGGCTTTTTTAAGGCTCCCAGTGATGCTGCGATATCGCGGGTAGGGCGTAGTTCGATGGTAAAATTCTCTTTTCCTCTTTTTACTTTCTGATCAGCCACCTGAACAGGTGTAAAGTCAGCTACGGCAGCCGAAAGGATTGCCCCGTCGCATTGTGGAAAATGTTCGACAGAGGCCTGATACATTTCTTCTGCAGACGTAACGCTAATCTTTTTGATTGCAGGGTGAGAAACCGTAAGGGAGGATGGACCGGATACAAGAATTACTTCAGCTCCGTTATCAGCCAATGCTTCAGCAATGGCATATCCCATTTTACCTGATGAATAATTACCAATGAAACGTACCGGGTCAATTTTTTCATAAGTGGGACCGGCAGTAATGAGGAAGGTTTTAGATTTTAGTTTTTTTTTTCACTGAAGAAATGTTGAAGATATTCAACGATTTTTTCAGGTTCTTCCATTCTGCCTTTTCCATGAAGACCACTGGCAAGGGCTCCTGTCTCGGGTTCAATAATGAGATTCCCGAATGAGCGGAGGGTATTCAAGTTGTTTTGAGTTGAAGGGTGTGCAAACATATCCAAGTCCATTGCAGGAGCAATGAAGACCGGACATTTTGCTGAAAGATAAGTTGTGACAAGCATATTATCGGCAATGCCATTTGCCATTTTGCCCAAGGTGGCTGCTGTGGCAGGGGCAATAATCATTGCATCGGCCCATAGTCCGAGATCAACATGACTATTCCAGGAACCACTGTTGGCGGTAAAAAACTCACTGATGACTGGTTTGCCTGATAAAGCCGAGAGTGTAACCGGTGTAATAAATTCTTTTCCGGCAGGTGTAATCACTACTTGTACCTCAGCGCCTTCTTTTACCAGTAACCGCAAAAGATAAGCTGCCTTATAGGCAGCTATACTTCCGGTTATTCCTAATATGAATTTTTTTCCAGTTAACATTCTAACTATTCCTCTAATAATTCTTTTTCTTTATTCCGGGATTCTTTTGCCGGGTTACGGGAATAGATTTGTTTCTCAACATACTCCTGAAGTGCAATCAGGGTAGCTTTGGGCAGACGTTCGTAATATTTGGAAATCTCGATTTGTTCACGATTTTCGAATACTTCTTCCAGATTGTCGGTATAGGAGGCAAACTCCTGAAGTTTCTGGTTTAGTTCTTCTTTCATTTCGGAACTGATCTGATTAGCTCTTTTGGCTAAAATCATCAAGGTTTCATAAATGTTGCCGGTATCGCTGACTAGCGCTTCCAGATTTCTTGGATTTGTAGTAGAATCAGCTTTTACTTTTTTGTAATCCATATGCTATTGAGCGTTTTTGTCTTCTGTTTTATTCATCTTTGATAATTCGTTAAAAAGTCTTTCCGCTTCTTTCCGGTTCTGACTTTTGGGGAATTCATCAATAAAAGTGTAATATTCATCGAGAGCAGTGCTTGCGCGTTCTCGTTTTTTATCTTCTATACTGTTAACTGCAAGTAGGAATTTCGATTTAAGCAACATGAACATTAGTTCTTCGCGGTATTTTGTTTCAGGGAAATCCTTAATGCAGTTTGTAAGAGCAACAACAGATGATTTGTAGTACCCCAGGTCGTAATAAAGTTTCGCATTTAGGAAAGCTTTATAGGCCATCTTATCGCGCATCTCGTCGATTAGTCGAGTTGCTTCTTCGACCCGGCTGCTTGAAGGAAATAAGTTGATGAAGAGCTGTAGGGCATCAATTCCCTGTTCGGTTACAGTTTGATCAAGACGTGGTTTCGGTGAGTCGAGATAGAAACAGTAGCCTACCATGAATTGTGATTCTTCAGCGAATTCGCTACGTGGGTACTCTTTTACAAGGCGTTTAAAATAAGTTCCGGCAGAAAGATAATCTTTCTGTCCCATATAACTCTTCGCAAGGTAATAGTATACATCGTCGGCTTTGCTTGTTCCGTTGTATACGCGAACCAAATCATTAAGAATCTGGGAAGACTTCGTAAAATCTTTGCTGTTATAGTATTCAACGGCGCGTTTGTACTTGAATTCATTGTCTGAACTCATCAGTACTTTATTATAGTCCCCACATGATGTGAAGAGCAAAGCCGTCAGGGCTATAGCTAAAAACTTATTTTTCTTCATCTGAAACATTTTGCAAAAATATATATTTTTCGTTTCTCTATAACGCAAATATGGTAGTTTTCTTTTAAACGAAGAAGGTTTTCACTAGATTTAACAGTTTGTCGATAATACAAAAAAGTTTACTTTTGCAAAAGTCTAATCTAAAATTTATACGATCGTGGATATTTTTGAAAAAATAAAGACCGATAAAGGGAATATTGGTCAATATCAAAAACAAGCTCACGGGTATTTCGCCTTCCCTAAACTTGAAGGTGAAATCGGGCCACGGATGCGTTTCAGAGGGAAAGAGGTCTTAACCTGGAGCTTGAATAATTATCTGGGACTTGCAAATCATCCTGAAGTTCGTAAAGTGGACGCTGAGGCTGCTGCTGAATGGGGTATGGCCTATCCAATGGGGGCTCGTATGATGTCAGGACAGACCAATAAACACGAAGAACTGGAAAAGAATCTTGCTGATTTTGTCGGGAAACATGATGCTTTTCTTTTGAACTACGGTTATCAGGGAATGGTTTCTATTATTGATTGCATTTGTGGTCGAAACGATGTAATCGTATATGATTCAGAAGCACATGCCTGTATTATCGACGGTGTTCGCCTTCACATGGGAAAACGCTTCGTTTATGCTCATAATGACATGGACAGTTTGCGGAAGCAACTGGAACATGCTGCTAAATTAACAGCAACAACCAAAGGCGGGATCCTTGTCATCACCGAAGGTGTATTCGGTATGTCTGGTGATATGGGTAAACTGGATGAAATCGTTCGTTTTAAAGACGAATTTGATTTCCGAATTCTGGTTGATGATGCTCACGGATTTGGTGCAATGGGAAAAACTGGTGCCGGTACTCCTGAACACTTTGGAGTATCTGACAAGATTGACCTGTATTTTGGTACTTTTGCCAAAGCAATGGCTGGAATCGGAGCATTTGTCGCAGGTGATGAAGATATTTGCAATTACCTTCGCTATAATATGCGTTCTCAGACTTTTGCGAAATCACTGCCTATGCCAATGGTTATCGGTGCTTTGAAACGACTAGAACTGATTCGTACAAAGCCTGAGCTTCGTGAAAGATTGTGGACTATTGTAAATGCGTTGCAAGGAGGACTGAAAACAATGGGATTTAATCTTGGAGCTACAAACTCTCCGGTTACTCCTGTATATCTTTCAGGAAGTGTAAATGAGGGAACCAATGTGGTAATGGACCTGAGAGAAAATTATAATGTGTTCTGTTCTATTGTCGTTTACCCTGTAATTCCTAAAGGACAGCTCTTATTACGTCTTATTCCGACTGCAGACCATACATTGGAGGATGTTGAATACACCATTAAAGCTTTTGCTGATGTACGCAAGAAGCTTGAAGATGGAAAATATTCAACAACTCAGTTTGCAGAAGTTGTTCGATAAGTAAAGTTTTAAGATATATCAGAAAGGCCATTTTCAGTCATTGAAGATGGCCTTGTACTTTTTCCGTTTTCCGATCATGAAACACTTTCTGTGGTTCATCTTATTATCCTTTTTACCGTTACTGTCTTTTGCTCAGAAAAACAGAATCTCTTACAACAATCAGGAGTTATTTCTAAACGGGGCGAATATTGCATGGGTGAACTTTGCCCGGGATATTGGTGGAGGATCTACAGACTTTGAGACTTTCAATAAAATATTTCGTGAAATACACGATTCGGGCGGCAATTCGATGCGGTTGTGGGTTCATACGAATGGTGCCATCACTCCTCAGTTCTCCGGAAAGCTGGTAACCGGTCCCGGTAAAAATACCATCTCCGACTTGAAGAAGATTGTGAAGTTGGCAAATGATAATGAAATCGGACTGATTCTTTGTCTGTGGTCGTTTGATATGCTAAGAACTTCATATGGGACGGTCATTACGGATCGGTCAAAAAATATCCTGACCAATGTTGATGCAACAATTACCTATCTTGAGAAGGCATTGATCCCAATGGTCGATTCATTAAAAGACACTCCCGGAATCATTGCCTGGGAGATTTTTAATGAACCGGAGGGTATGAGTCAGGAATTCGGGTGGAATTTTACCAGGCATGTACCCATGCTCAATATTCAACGATTCATTAATCTATGTGCCGGAACGATTCATCGGACTGATCCCAAAGCAAAGGTGACAAACGGTGCGTGGGCTTTTACATCAGCAACCGATGTAGATGGGAATAAGAACTATTATACAGATAAGCGATTGTTCGCTGCAGGTGGGGATCCCGACGGAACGCTCGATTTCTATACCGTGCATTATTATGACTGGGCTGGAAGTGCAAGGTCGCCATTTATTCATTCCTGTGAACATTGGAAGCTGGATAAACCTCTTGTTGTAGCTGAATTTTATCCGGACTGTTCCAGCTGTAAAGCACATCCATATGAAAACCTGATCAATACGGGTTATGCGGGAGCCATGGGTTGGACATGGTTAGGGGCTAAGCACGATGAAATAGTAGACGAGGTAGAGTATACCTTTCTGAATTATACCGATGCTGTAGATTTGAAAGGTACACTTGGAAATACTCCTTACGTTAAACTTGAAACTCCTGTAACTGGAGATGTTTATGATTTAAGCTCTTTTGTCAATATAAGTGCACAGGCCCTTGATACAGACGGAACAATTGCAAAGATTGAATTCTACGCAAATGGAAGTAAAGTCGGAGAGTCCTCTCAGGTTCCTTATAATTGCTTATGGACTCCGGGGAAGGATGGCTTTTATGAATTGAATGCAGTTGCGACAGATAATAGCGGATTGATTCGTAAAACAAAAAATACAGTTGCTAGAATCGGGAAGGCTCCGGAGATTACAGTTTATCCAAATCCTTGTATTCCGAGTAAGTTAACGAAGATTCAGTTTAATCTCAAAAAGACCTCTGATGTGAATGTGAATCTCTATTCCCAAACGGGTTCCCTTCTGCGTAATCTTTTGAACTTGAAAAATATGATTCCCGGTGTTTATAACTATCCGGTAAATGTGGATAAGCTGCCTACGGGGTTATATATTGTGGAAGTAAATAACGGAACAAATCGTTATGCGTCTAAATTAGTCGTTCTGTAATCCGGCCTGGATGGCCCGTTCTCTTTCCTTAACAGCAGATCTGCAATAATACTCTAAAGTTAAGAATCGATCAAAATGTAGATTCTATAAGGGCAATCTTCCCGGGACTCTGAATTCTGAATAATTTTGAGGTTTCATAAGGAGAAGGTATCTTAATAAGTTGATTCATGAGAAGATTATTTTTTATGACCGGGCTTTTATTGTTACTCGGTTTAACTACTTACAATGTAAAGGGACAAAACCATTTCGTAAAAACAGTCGGAAGTCATTTTGAAATAAATAACAAACCTTATTATTTTATCGGAGCGAACTATTGGTATGGTCCATTGCTTGCATCGGAAGGAGAAGGAGGGAACCGGGAAAGATTAATTAAGGAGCTTGATTTCATGAAGAGTAACGGAATTAACAACCTTCGGATCCTGGTCGGTGCAGAAGGGCCGGATAATCAACCTCGTCGTGTTACTCCAACCTTACAGGTAAAACAAGGACAATATAACGATACACTTCTTGCTGGTCTTGATTTTCTGTTAAGTGAAATGGGCAAACGTGAGATGTATGCCGTTATTTATCTCGGGAATACATGGGACTGGTCCGGTGGTTATTCTCAATATCTGAATTGGAACGGAAAAGGAAAAATCCCTTACCTCTATTCTCATGGGTGGAATAGATTTAAGAACTACGATAAAAAATTCCTTACGAACAAGAATTCTAAGAATGCATTTTATAATCATGTAAAATATATTGTCTCCAGAACCAACCGTTATACCGGAATCCCTTATACTCAGGACCCGGCAATTATGGCCTGGCAGATAACCAATGAGCCCAGAGCCCTGGCTATTGAAAAGATCCCTACCTATATTCAGTGGATAACGAAAACCGCGGCATTGATCAAATCGATTGATAAGAATCATCTGGTATCAACAGGGTCGGAAGGAAAGATCGGATGCGAGAATGACATGAAGCTGTACCGACGGATTCATGCCAATCGCAACATTGATTACCTTACTTTGCATATTTGGCCTAAAAACTGGAACTGGATCAAGGATAAGAATATACCAGGAACTCTTCATAAAGCAATCGTTAAGGCAAATGCTTATATGCTTCCTCATTTTAAGCTGGGAAAGAAATTGAATAAACCCGTAGTTGTTGAGGAATTCGGATTGCCCCGTGATCATCATAAATACAGTCTTTCAGATTCCACCATTTCGCGCGATAAATTCTATAAAGACATTTTTAATGTTTTACTTCGGTATGCCAAACAAAAAGGATCATTTGCAGGATGTAACTTTTGGGCTTTCGGAGGAACAGCAAGACCGTTACCCGGACAACCTTTCTGGAAAAGAGGAGATGATCTGATGGGTGACCCGCCTCAGGAAGAACAAGGACTGAATGCAGTATTTGATACAGATTCAACAATTAAACTGGTTCATAAATACAACTCCAGACTGAAAGTTTTATTGGAGAAATAAAAGAAATCCTAATACCAGATAAATCCAGACTATTAAATGAAAGGGTTAAAGCTGAACGGTTAGCTAGTCTGATTTTGGAATTATAGTACAGTGTTTGCAATTCTAAAATTTATATCTGGAATATTGGGATTGTAATTAAAATCTAATTTGTGTCATGTAACTGTGTCTTCCTGTAAACTATCAATCTGTTTGCCAAAGTATAAGTAAACTTTTCAGATTGATAGCTTAATTATAGAGTTATCTTATCTTTTATGCAAAAGAATGCATAAATTGACAGCATTGAATAAAAATAATGAAATTGAATTAATACTTTTGTGTTGTATGTATTTTTAACCTTTTAAAAACCAAAGTCGATTATGTTCTTTTTCGGGATATTTAATTCTCTCGTACCATACCTCGCTACGGTTTTCCTTTCGATAGCTTGCTTTTTTTTCTCTTTCCAAGGGAATAAAGTAGCTATTCCTGAATTAAATCAAAAGACCGAAAATACACATATTACAACCTGTTTGTCTGTACATTCAAATCAAGTGCAGTCAACAGAGACCTCATTCTCTTTCTTTAAATCCGTTTCAGCCACAATTCCTTCAAAGTCATTTGTTCCACCTTTAAATTCAATTCATCTGGTTTATGGGCCGACCCTGAAGGAAATAGTCATATCAGAGCCGATCTGTTGGGAGTTATACAACAATCCTCCTCCTTTCTGTTGTTAATAGAATTATGATTACTTATTTGAGAAGAATACTCCGATAAGGGAAAATACAAGCAGATTCTCTTGGAATTCCTTAACTTATGTCGGGAGGTTCGTTTTTTTATTACAACAGAAAATATTATTCAATGAAAAGTTTTAATTGTCTCATTTTTATTTCTTTTATTCTGGTACCTATGTTGGGCTTTTCAAAGTCTGACAAACAAGATGTAGTAGATACAACCGCTATAAAAAAAGTATCGCTTTATGAGGTAACTGTGAAGTCGCCAAAATACAATAAACCCCTTTCCCAATTACCAGTATCGGCAACCGTACTTCCGGCACTGACGATTACAACCAATAAAATAGAAAGGCTTACCTATCTTTCCGGATATGTTCCGAACTTTTATATGCCCGAATATGGTTCTAAGCTAACCTCACCGATATACATTCGGGGAATGGGGACTCAGCTCAATTCTCCTTCAGTCGG
>JAUZOB010000059.1 GCA_030706665.1 Bacteroidota bacterium | reverse complement strand
TGCATCATTACCCTTTAAAGCACAGTCTGGAGATTCCTGATCAATGTTTACGAGGTTACCTTCACCAGCGATATTTATAGTTGCCTCATTGTTAGCACCTTCCTGATCAATCATTGCTACGTTTGGCAATTCAGGATTGTCTATAATATATGGATAAAAATCAGTACCAAGTAACCAGCCACAACGAGCATAATTTGGAACAACCAATACACCATGCATGTCAGGACCACCGGCAGTTTCTGTAATAGATGCTTCGTTACCTACTCCTTCTTGTTTGATAGATGCAATCATTGCAGCTCCGTCTCTTGGATCAGTAATTGTTTGATCTAATACCTGGAATGTAAGAGGTTCATCTCCTACCTGAAGAATAGTTGCAGTGTTACCGATTCCTTCTTGTTCAATGTTAGCAAAAGTGTATTCTCCAGTTTGAGTTACGTTAGCCAAATTATTTTTCCCTTCTTGCTCAACATCAGCCTTGTTACCATCTTCAAGCTGAACGACGCAAGCTTTGTTTCCAGCACCTTCTTGTTCAATAGTAGCTTCGTTGTAATCGCCATCTTGATAAATAGAGGCAAAATTCGGAGTCAGGCAAAAGCCAAATTTATAGGCATTCTGATCGATAGTTGCTTCATTGTCTTTTCCATCCTGATTAATCATAGCCACACTTCCAGGAGTTTCTGGCATTTCAGGAAGAACTACAACGTCATGAACCGTTACATAAGGTTTCGGAGGACAATTATACCCGTTCTGGAATGGTTGAGCAAATGCACCTGCTGCAAGTGCTACTAATGCGATTGTCAATAACTTTTTCATGATAAATAGTTTTAAATTAAACATTAGGTTTTTTCATTTTATTATTTGTGCCCTTACACACATTCTATATATAGTGCCTTTCGGCTTAGCTCCTTAATTCATAGACAAATACATCGCTGACGATTCTCGAGATTTGCTAAGATAGAAGAACTGACCTTCGAATAAAAAATTCGAACGGGATAGAATAACAACTGTAGATTTTTTCCAGGGAGACTGAACCAATCCTTTCCCTCTCCAAAATACCAGAGAGATAACCTGAATTCTATATGATGGATCATTGTACATGGCAGATAGTTGTAGATGTAATTTTCGAGTCAAAGTTACCACTCAGACCATCTGCTATTCAATTGGTATTTTTACGGTAAGTCGTAGGAGGTAAAGAAACGGGTAATAATACTTAGATTAAAAATGTAACTTTCTATAAAGTGACCAAATTGTTTCGGATAGCGTAAATCACTAATTCGACAACACATTTTGATCCGGTCTTTTCCATCAAATTCGCCCTATGTTTCTCAACCGTGCGATCCGAAATATTCAATTTATCTGCAATTTGTTTGATTGACAATCCATGACAGGAAAGTTCCAACACCTGCATCTCCCGATTTGAGAAAGTATTCACGAAAGACTTCTGCTGCTCTTTTTTCTCTGAAGAAAAAGCGATTTGTAAGCGTTCGATTAAAGTAGGGCTTAAAGCAACGTCTTCTTTTCTTAAGAAATTGACCAACTCACTAATCCGAAAATTCGAGAACCCGGCTCTTTTGGAAGCAAAATCTGTTTGTGGCAAAAACAAACAGATGATTACATTATGTGGGAATATTCCAATAGAACGTACTCCATATATTTTATAGTTATGCCTTTCTCCAATTGAAGTTACAATATCAACATTCTGATTAAAATCATTTATTATCCCGACTTGACATTTATAAAGATTCTCTTTTAAATCATTTTGACAAGAAGCATCAATGAACATATCCAAAGAAGCAACATTCCCATAAGACTCATCCATTTCGAGCATTTTAAAAAATGCAAAGTTTGCACGGCAAACTTTATCTTCTTGTAAAAAACATACACCAATCGGAGCAATCCGGAAAATATTTAAGATATCTTTTGCACGTTCTTCTCTGATTCTTTTATATTTTTCAATGCGAATCTGAATAGAGGAGATAAGCTCTTTCTCTGCAAATGGTTTTATCAGATAATCATCTACCCCCATTTCCATTCCTAAGCGAATATCTTTTAAGTTTGATTTACCGGTGATAAAGACAAATGGAATTGAATAAGTAAGCGAGCTTTCTTTAAGAACATTAAACACCATATATCCATCAATCGGTTCCATGCGAATATCACACAAAATTAAATCAGGTAATAATTCAAATGCCTTTTGAATCCCTGCAGACCCGCCAAGAGCTATCTCTGATCGATACCCATGCAGAGTTAAAATCTTTTGAGTAATTTTTATGACTGATAGATCATCATCAATGATCAATATTAGTTCTTTATTATCCATCGGTGTTTTTTTATGAGAATTTTAAATCACATCCCACTTTATCTGAACTCACCTTTGATTATAGTATAAAGATTTCATCTTTAACAGAACGTTCATACGAACATACAGAGTCTATATTTCCATCAAATTTCAGACAACATACAGAATATCTTTTCTCCCTTTTCATCTCTCTGCTATTCAAATATTTTGCCAATCAATAATTCTTCTTCTCTGAATAAACTTATTATCTTTCGAATGTTAATATGGGGGATTTCCCCGTTTCCTTTCTTTTAACACTATTTCCGTTATTCATTAGAAGTAAAAAACATGCAAATCCATACTTATTAAAGCAAATTGCTAGTGGGGATTCACCCCCTTGTACATTATTACGTATTATCCCCTACTAAATGTTACTCACAATTTAATTTTTTTTAACATAGCAATTTCATTCTTTAGCTAAAAAACTCATAAGCATTCAAAATATGAGATATTATTGTTCTTCTCACAAACACACATTCTATTCATTTATAATTGTTTTATGCATTCTTGACTTTCTTGCAGAATCCATTTGTTGATAGAATGGCTATTGAAACAGTAGCGCATTTTAATATCAATTCAGATTCGCCAAATACTAATTTAATGCAGAAATAGTATTTATCCCCATTGCAATCTCAGACACGAGATTCTAAACCAGTTTGGATATCAGAAGACAACAATAAGAATTACAGAGTCGATATCTTACTATATTTTTTAATCCATAGATACCACAAGAAGAAAATCAGCAAATATGTGAAATCCTGATAAAGGGATTGATGAAAGGTTTCAAATAAAGATGGATAGGAATAGAGAAGCCATGCCAAGAAAGCGATTCGGAAAATATTATTAAAGAGAAGAATAAATAATCCGATTGGAATATAGTAATATTTCGATTTCGTATTCCCCGGATATGCAACCAGGAAAAGAGTAAAATATACAAGATTCTGAATCCCCAGACATCCGGACAAAACCACGACTCCATCAGCAGGAAGGATCGCAAGGCAGTGTCTTCCGAAATCGACAAGAGGATGAAATCCCAATAGCAATAACAAAAACTTTGCAAGTATTAAAAAAGTCGCTGAAAGAAAATCGGCACATGAATTAAAGACATCAAGGAAATTAAACAATTTATGAATTAGTTTCCAAATTACCCAAAGTGCTCCGCCTTTTATCAGGAATCTCTCGAGAGGTGTGCACTTCAACCAGGATGATTGAAGAGTTCTCATCATAATTAATTAATGTAACACAAAACGATAAGTTATAGTTCCCTGCTGAAATGCAGGTGCATTATTATCCGTATTAAAATGAGCTCCCAATGCAGCTTTTCTGGCAGCATCAAGAAGCTGCGAGTTCATCGTATTCGATCCTTTCACACCCGGAACAACTCGTTTAACTTGTCCATCCTGATCTACTGTCACCTGAACTACGACAATTCCTTCTTCATTCCCGGGATAAACAGGTTTGGGCAACCCGGTTGCTTTCCTTCCGGAAAGATTATATGAGACTCCGGAACCGGATCCGCCTTTCCCATAATTATTTGATCCAATCTTTCCTGAAGGAACTCCCTGATTCCCTCCAGGAAAAGTAATTCCTTGCGAACCGGATTTACCTGTTCCAGCAGAAGACCCTGAAGATCCGGACGTCGCATTGCCTTTTCCAAATGCATTAAATGCTCTGTTCTGAGCCTCTGTTGTAAATTTCTGCTTTACCCTTTTCTTGACTTCCTGCTCTTCCTTATATTTCTGTTGAAGATATTCCTTCTGCCGTTGCTCCAAAGCTTCACGTTCATCCCTTTCCCTTGCTCTTTTTTGCTTCGGAGTTTCTGTGATTACCGGAGCCTCCTCAAAATTCTGTGTTAAAACTTTCTCGGACGATTTAGGTTGAACTGCTTTTACCGAAGGAGTTTTATCGGTTATCGGTTCCACATCTTCTTGAGAAGTCGAAGATTCATCTGATGGAACTGCATCTGATTTTGCCTGAACATCATTCCCGGCTGGTTCTTCTACTCCCAACCCATTCTCACTATCACCAAAGTTAACCTCAACAGGTTGCTCTTCAGGTGACGGTAAAGGGGTAACAATCCCAAAATATAGAAGTATTGCCAAAATACTTACATGGAACAACAATGTTCCCCAAAAACCTCTCTTGCGTTCAACGACAGAATCCATGTATAGAAAAATTGTTCAATCTTTGTGGTTAATTACAAGAATCATTCCATAGTCTATCATTCAGACTTATTACACAACTTATGCGCTTTGAAAAAACAATTGTGCTGCTTTGTACTAATTGATGATCACAAATTATTTCAATGCAAACGTCTCGCGAATAAAAAAATTATAAGAAAATGAATATTTTTAATCATTAAGACCTTACAAAAGGTAAAGGTAATTCATTTTGTAGAATAATCGAACCTAAAACCAACATCTCTCCAATGTACATCAGGCTAAAACAATGCTCATTCCCGCCATGGCAACAAATAAACAATTAGAAACATATAATTATAGTATGTCGATTTAAGCCAATGGGAAGTAAACGTAAAAGTCTCTATCATTTATTTTTGACGATTCTTTAGAGCAGCTTTAAATAATCTGAATAATTCATTAAACGAGTTAAAATCTTCTCTGTATATAAATCCGATACCCTGAGTGGTCGGTGAGGTTTCATATATCAGGTTATTGTTAGTCTGATTATATACTCTAAACTGAAGCTTCCCGTTTCTTGTCAGTTTCATCAACACATCAAAATCAGCAATAAAAGTGTTTTGTGTAGAAGATACAGTCTTTGAATTATATCCGAAATTACCATTAAACGTTACCCGATCATTTAGAATTTGGTGACTAAGGGCAAAATTGATTTCATCATTTGACACTTGTGTCCCGGGACGATAGTTCACTCCAATATCCCATGTTTTACTCAATTGCGACAGCCAGGTACTCAACTGCGTGGAAAGAAGATTACTGGCAGTTGATCCAATCAGATTCTGACTATTTTGATTTGAATTATAAGTTCCCCGCAAATGGTCAGGAGTATAAAACTGCCCTAAAACCAATAGCGAAAGAATTTGTTTATTCATATCTTCCTCTGTTGCGATATACTGACGTATTTCATCAACAATCCGACTTTCACTATTTGGGAAATCAAGATCAAAATGAATAACAGGGTGAGCAAGTTTATCGGTAAGATTAATCTTACAATCGACAGGAATTCTGGTTTTAGTATCAGTATTCAGTGAGCTGGAGTTCATGAAGAGTTCATAAAGAGATGCATTCACCCTAAGAACTGCATTCAAATCAACTGTTGCATCGGACGGATCACCATCCCATTTTATCGTTCCACCCCTTTGAAATGTAAAGTCTTTATTTACGACATTCTTCAGACTGAAATTATAATTTCCACTCTCGATAGTATAGAGTCCAAACATTTGCAATTTGCCACTTCTATCAAGCTTAAGCAACAGGTTTCCATTACCGGTTCCGGTGATTTTATCTGAATTACCGGAATCAAATGTTACCTGACACTTGGCGTCTGGAGTGGCATCAACGCTGAATTCCACTTCCACACCTCCCTGGGTATTAGGAACTGACTTAATCTTTTTTTGTTCTTTCTCAGCTTTTTTACTAACAAATGAAATAAAGCTATTCTCTGTTATCTTCTCGCTCCCACCTAATGGGATATAAACATTAGAGCCTTTCATTGTTTTTGCAGAACCTTCAATCTTGGTATAAGGTCCATGCCCTGTTATTTGCACAACTCCTGCTCCAAATATCTTTCCATAAAAGTTTTCATTATCATTTGGAGATGTATTCAGCACTAAAAGATTAGGAGTTTTGAATTTCAAATTCACATCCATATTTCCAAAATTATCATGTCTCAATGAGGCATTCAGAATTCCGGAATTTCCATAATTATCGCTTACTCTAATATTTTCGAACAAGATTTGATCATCTTTAAAGCGGACAGAATCGCTAAAAGTTAATGGCACTTGCAGAACATTAATTGTCAATCCGGCCTTATCTCCATAAAGGGTTCCATTAAAGAGTAGTTTACGAACAGTTCCTCCGACATGAACTTTTCCGGTGGCAGTTCCATGCAAATCAGAAAATGTTACAGAAAGGGCAGATGTTAATACCGTTGTTGGAACCTGTGAAAGATTTGCCAAATAATCGAGGGTGCCGGTATCAGGATTAAAACTACCGCTTGCATCCAATAATTTTTTATCTCCTTTTTCCAACAATAGCCTGGAAAAAAGAGACTCACTCTGAACATCCCATTTATTTATAAGAGAAAGATCACCCAGATTTTCCTGATCAATTGAGAATCGTTTAATTAACAAATCTGCATAAAATATCGGACGTTTAAAAATATCGGAGATGCCGATCTCTCCATTTACGATCCCACCCAAGCCTGTTCTCTGACTAAGCATTCCATCAATACTCTTCAGATTTAAATTTTTAATATTCAATTTAACCTGATGATCCCGATCATTTGCAACATCTCCTGCAATTGATATTTCCTGATCCTTATTTCGGAAAGAAAGATCACTTATATGAGCAATCATGGAATCGATTGTCACAACGCCAGGAGTTACTCTCCAAACAGAATCAGCTATAAATATTTTAGAGGGCTTTACATTTATATCACTAATCGAACGAGCCTTCTTACTGTCAAGTCTAAAAAACGTAGAAGTAGAAAGATCACCTCCGAATGAAAGCTTTCCCCAGTTATTCCAAAACATCTTTACATTTAACGTATCCTGACCCGCATTGGCATTTATAGTAAAGTTTGTAATATTGATCGCACTTTGATAATTGATATTTTGAGCTTTTGTATTAAAAACGAGCTTATCATGTTGTTTGGAGGCATTTACACTCAATTCTTTAAATACTAAATCCTTATACTTCAATTCAGGGAAGAGAGCATCCAGTTTCAAATCATTTTGATCTTCATATACATACCCCTGAACACTAACAGGTGTGGTCATCTGAGCCTGAGGAAGCAAAACTTTTGTTATTGGATCAGAGTTCTTTATTGTCAGAGAATAATTAAAATGATTCTTTTCCGGATTATCCCGAATATCCGGATCATTGAAAAATGGACAGGAAGGAAGATAGCGCAAAATACATCGCTTTATTGTTGCTGATAACGAGCTGAAATTATAATCTCCTTCAACTTTTGCATCAGCAAAATCAGAAGTTAGCACAATCTGACTATTATGTTCCTGGGTCCGGGTAAAAACATTTAATCCGTTGACCTGAAAGCTCCCGTATTTATTGACGAAAGAACTATTTTTTATCTGAACGTCGCCACTAAAATTATCAATATTATTTCCGACAAAATTAGCTTGCACGAAACCGGAGAGTGCCGTAAGCGAATCCGATGAGAATTTCAATGCCCCAATTTGTGCTTTTCGGATATCTGCTGTAAAATTATATTGAGGCACCTTCTTAGAATAATCAATTTTCCCGTTAAATCCTAAATCAATGTTACGATCATTGACAATCAGGCTTCCGTTAAAAAGCTTATGATTTACATCTCCTCTTAAAGAAATGCCTCTTATATTTTGATGATTTACTTCCAATGAATCAACATTTCCTTTGATCTTTGCGATTAAAGAGCCCGCAGCAGTCAAAGTTCCGTCTAATTCGCCATTCAAATTAACCCTACCAAGCAATTTCTGCTTTAATATTTTACCAATTTGCAGACCTCGGGTTCGTAAATGCCCCTTGATATTGATATCTCTTGATGGCTTTGGCTTAAATGATAAATCTGATTCAATTCGTCCCAGTCCGCAAGAGAGGGTTCCATACGCAACAAAATCAGACAGATATCCGGTAAAGTTTCCCTCATAATGAAGAACTCCGGCATCTTTAGCTAATCCCATTGGAATTGGAATCCTTTTAAGATTCCAGGCTTTTGGTAATTTCACATTCTGAATGTCCGACAAATGCGTTGACGATGGTGCTAAATCAACAACCAAAAACATTTGTTTGATGTCAGGTAACCCATTGGCATAGAAATTACCTTTCAATTCTGAATATCGACCAAAAGAGATATTCATTTTCTTACCTCTCAAATCGCCTATTTTCCCTGAAATTACACCTGATATTCCCACAATATTGTCCATTCCTTTCAAATCAGGCAATAGAAATGCAATATCAGCAAGACTAATATGAGAAGGTGCAATATTCAGTTTTAATTTAAGTAATGAAATATCATTTTTCTTCAGATAATCTTTCATCCCTACACTCAGCCGATCAATTCTAAGTCTTGACTCAGGAGTCGTCGCATATAACCCCTTCAGACTAATGCTATCAGGTTTAAATGTAACCGTAGTTTTTAACTTCGTAAGATTAAATCCTTTTTGATCCCGGAAGCTGAAATTACGAATTCCGCAAACCCAACTTTCTTTGTAGTAAGCAAATTTTGACACATCCAGATTTAAAGAATGAAAGTTCAGTTCAGAAGGTTTAACAGCGTGCTGTTCGTCGCGGTATCTAAAACTACTTTTCTCGAAACGAAAATCCATACAAGAGAATCCCCAAAGTGACGGCTGGGGCGGCTTAGGTTTCTTTAATAAATCGAGAATGAAATCAAAATTATTCTTTCCGTTCGCAAAATGAATCAATTGTGTTTTTGATCCTGAGATTTCGAAATAATCAAAGTTGATCGTTTTTAATTTAAAATTCAGGCTTCCAAAATCAGCTGCAAGTTTATTCGCATAGAATAAGGTATCATGCTGTTGATCTTCAATTAAGATCTTCTCCAAAACTAAGCGATCCCAAAAAGAATAGTCTATCCCTTTGATCTGAACTCTTGTATGCATCGTTGAGGACAACCATGAAGATATCTTCTCAGAAAAGTATTTCTGAGCTTTTCCTGAACGGAAACTCATATATCCGATCGCCGGTATTAAGACTACCACGGACAGGATTAGCAGTAATATATTCTTTCTTTTTTTAATATCTTTACGGGTCTGTTTATTTTAGGCAAAATAAAGCAAAAAGAGCAATAGCCAAAAGGAAGTTGCATAAAAAAATCCTTCCTTTTACATCAATTTTGAATATATGAAAATTCAGGAAGATATCGTTATCTTGGGGATAGAATCATCTTGTGATGATACATCGGCAGCAGTATTAAAAAACGGAGTTATCCTTTCAAATGTAATTGCCAGCCAGCAAGTGCATAAAGACTATGGAGGCGTGGTCCCGGAACTAGCTTCAAGAGCACATCAGCAAAATATTATTCCGGTTGTTGATCAGGCTATCCGGAAAGCCAATATTTCAACAGAAGATATTTCAGCAATCGCATTCACTCGTGGTCCCGGATTACTAGGGTCCCTTTTGGTCGGAACCTCTTTTGCCAAAGGTTTTGCACTTGCATCCGGAATTCCGATGGTAGAAATCAACCATCTTCAGGGACATGTTCTTGCTCACTTCATTAAAGAGACCGAAGATCAGGACACCGCTCCCAAATTCCCGTTTCTCTGTCTTCTCGTCTCCGGAGGAAATTCACAGATCATTATAGTAAAAGATCATTTGACGATGGAAGTCATTGGTCAAACGATCGATGATGCTGCAGGTGAAGCTTTTGATAAATGTGCTAAAATAATGGGACTTCCCTACCCGGGAGGGCCACTTATCGATAAACTTGCAAAAGAAGGGAACCCTACAGCTTTCAAATTCTCCAAACCAAGAATTGCCAACCTCGATTATAGTTTTAGCGGACTAAAAACATCATTCTTATATTTTATCAGAGACCATATTGCTGTTGATAAAGACTTCATTGAGAAGAACAAAGCAGATTTGTGCGCATCACTCCAAAAGACAATCATTGACATTCTTCTGGATAAACTCATTTTAGCTGCACGTCAAACAAAAATCAATGAGATAGCTGTTTCAGGAGGTGTATCTGCAAACTCCGGACTACGATCAAGGCTTCAGGATGAAGCAAAGAAAAGAAAATGGCAGTTACACGTTCCGAAATTCGCATTTACAACTGACAATGCCGCAATGATTGCCATAACAGGTCATTATAAATATATTAAAGGAGAATTCTGTGAACAAAACATTACTCCATATGCAAGAATGATGATATAATTTTCTTTTTTCAGAGAGTTTGCATATTAATACTAAAAAAATATTACTTTGGGACTATCATAAAAAACGGACTAGTCTCATTCATGGAATTTAGGAAAAGGGAAAAGAGTTTATTCATCTGGATCATTTTATTCAGTATGATACTCTTTATTGAACCAGCTTTTGCTCAGGAAGTAAATCCTTCCGATATGACGTTGGAAGAACTTATGAACGTGCAGGTTGTAGCCTCTTCTAAATATGAGCAAAATCCATCACAAGCCTATGCTACTGTCTCTGTGATTACTTCACAGGAAATTTCTCATTTAGGATTAAAAAACTTAAGTGAAGCGCTCAACCTACTTATGGGATTTAGCGGATCAACTGACAGAATCTACAGCTATGCCGGTGTAAGAGGGTTCGCAATGATGAGCGATTGCAATGATCGCATACTCTTAATGCTCAATAATCATATCCTCAACGAGAACGTTTATGGCGGAGCGCTCTTAGGCTCAGAACTGGGAATCAATCTGGATATGATCGACAGGATAGAAGTAGTCAGAGGACCAGGATCTGCATTATATGGAACAGGCGCTATGACCGGAGTCATCAATCTAATCACAAAATCAAGCAATAATGCTCCTTTTATTCAACTAAATACCAGATTAGGCAGTCTCTCTCTAAAGAACACCACCCTAACCGTAACAAAAAGAATTAAAAATACCGAGATATTTATTGGAGGAAATTGGGAAGAAAACAATGGCGAGAATTTCTATTTTAAGGAACTCGACAATCCACTCTATAATAATGGCATCTCCCGAGGGAATGACTGGGAAAAACTAAACGGGTTTTACACCAAAATAAACAACGACAAATTTACATTCTCTTTTTTCACAACCGGCAGGAAAAAGGGAGTACCGACAGGAACATGGAATACACTTTTAGATGGCAAAACCCAAAATCAGGACTATCGCCAATATGCAGAAATAGAATACAAGCCAATTAATGATCGTACCAGCAAACTTGTTCTCAAATCTTTCATTGATCATTATAAGTTCTACGGCATCTATTCAAATCCCGGAAAATTGAGTTTCGATCAGTCTATTGGTTTATGGTATGGTGTCAGCTCTGATTATTATTATAACCCGTCACCAAAAAGCAATATTCTGGTGGGAGGGGAATTCAGATATAATCCTACCTCCAACTACAAGCAATGGGATGAAAAAATTGTTTTTGATAAAAATAAACCATTCTATAATTATTCGATATATGCTCAATATGACTGGAACTTCTTACCTAAATTCCATCTTCTAACCGGAGGTCGTTTCGACGACTATCAATATTCGCATTATTCAATTAGTCCCAGACTAGGACTTCAATATCATCTAAACGAGCAGAATCGTTTTAAACTAATTTATAGTGAAGCATTCCGTTCCCCGAATTTCAATGAACAATATTATGAATCTCCCGGAGAGAATATATCGAATACCGCACTTAAGCCAGAGAAAATCAGGAATAAAGAATTTATCTGGGAATATGAACCTAATCATTTTATTTCAACAAGTATAAGCATCTATCATTATAAAATGAGAAACCTGATTGATCAGGTCGAATTAGACAATGGCATTGTCCAGTTTCAGAATTTCACAAATGGAACAGGCCAGGGAATCGATGCAAGGCTTAGATTTCAATTTAGCGATGATTTTATAGGAGCTCTTTCTTATTCTCTGCAAAAAATCACCATTGGGAAAGACAATAATGAATATGACGCGACAAATTATCCCAGACACCAAATAAAAACCTCTGTTATTTATACTCTTCCGGAAATTCTACACTGGGGAATTAACGGAGTCTTTGAAACTCAAAGAAAAACCAATGCAGACCAATATACCCGGCATTATATTCTCTTCAACACCAACATCTCATCGGTAAGAATACTTAGTCATTGGCAAGTAGCACTTAAAATAAACAATCTTTTCAATAAGAGATATTTGATGCCTGTTGGTTTCGAATTTCCTGAAGATTCAATTATTCAACCGGGCAGAACAATTCAGGGATTGATTAGTCTTATCTTTTGATCAAATGAGAAAAAGGGATTCTATAGCATTCTTGTCGATAGTAAAAATGAAAGTCTTGATGATTTCTCTATTCTTTCTTTTTTCATTCTCATCAAAAGTATTAGCACAAAAAGAAAACGAATATCAGATCAAAGGATTATTTGTAGAACGTTTCACCAAATTTATATCATGGAATGATAGTTTGTCTTCGGTTGGCCATCCATTTAAGATTACAGTATTGGGGAACAATCCTTTTGGGAACAGGCTGGATATAATTTATCACAACAAATTCATTCAAAATCGTAGAGTTGAGATTAACTATATCGGAAATATCAAACAGATTCAATCCCCGGATATCCTTTTTATTTGTAACTCTGAAAAAGATCAGATTTCGCGTATTATTCAAAAGGTATCAGGAAAACCTGTATTAACAATTGCCGATTCTCCCGGATTTGCTCAAAAAGGAGTGATTATTAATTTCTTCTTTACGTCTGACAATAGGATACATTTTGAAATAAATCCCAAACATGCAATATTAAATCAGCTAAAAATAAGCCGATTATTACTAAACAACGCAAAACTCGTTTTATAATAGCGACTATGAAAATCGATAAGTATTATACCCTGAGAACAAAAATAACGGTCTTAGCACTCATCGTTTCCTTCACAATAACAATCATTGGATTTGCTATTGTTTACATGCAAAACACCATGATCTTTAAAAAAAATCTCAGCGAAAAGATTTCCTTTCAAGCTAAGATCATTTCTGAATATTGCACTGTTCCGTTAGTATTCGATGATCAGGCGGGGGCAACAGAAGTTCTAAATCGGTTACGGGTATCGAATGAAATAGAATCAGCTTTTCTTTATAATATCAATGGGAATTTATTTTCGACTTACAATCCATCGAATAACAGTATTATCGGATTAAACCTATCAACAGCTCCTCAAGTTTTTGAAAAAAATCATTTTGTTGTCAGAAATGAAATTCGATATCAAAATAAGAAGTATGGTTATCTGGTCCTGACTGCAAGTACAAAAACATTAGAACAAAATGCAATTCAACTTATCCAGACATTAATTATCACTCTTATTATTCTTTCTCTAATTGCATTTTTCATTTCGATCAAACTCAGTAATATTATTTTATCTCCTTTGCATGAATTAACCAATTTGATAAAACATATACGAAACAAAAGTGATTTCTCCCTTCGATTCAATTATGACCAACCAGATGAGATCAGTATTTTGGCTAACGGGTTTAATCGAATGTTGAATCAAATAGAAATAAAAACACAAGAAAGAGATCGTGCCGAAATAGAATTAAAGAATTTAAATGATTTGCTGGAAGAACGAGTCAGGGTAAGGACACAGGAACTTGCCCATGCCAATAAGCTCCTTAG
>JAUZOB010000058.1 GCA_030706665.1 Bacteroidota bacterium | reverse complement strand
TTATTACCGGATGAAAATGAATTCTGATGAAACAAAAACATCAAGAATCCTGAGCGGGATATTGAGTTCTTAAAAAGAGAACAACAAGATAGCAACACCTTATTTCGTTCGTCCTTCAGACATGGTTCAGACATGGTTCATATATCGAAATGACGATTGAACCATGTCTGAACCAACTGAAAAAGACCAATGAATATTGTACTTGTATCGGAGATGGTATAGAGGTTATCCGCATATCATAACAGGAACGGGGAGATATATACTTATCTATGATTCCGAATTAGGGATAGGGCACAAAAAAAGGAGTCTTCGGACTCCTTTTTATTGATCGTATTTTGATTTCTTAAATTCTGGTCATTGTATCATCGGGCATCCATCCTTTATTGCCATCACTAAGACGAATCTCAACCCATTTCCCGATCTGATCGGTTATCTTTACTTTAAGACCTTCGTGAACTATAAAAAGGTTGTTTCCGTTATTATCGGGTGAGCTTTTTATGGTGACCGTAGGAGCCATGATGATTGCTTCATCGTGCCTTTCGAATTTGCATTTTAGAGTCCAGCCGAACCCAAAGCTGAAAATGAATACAAAGAAGAAAAGGATACCGATTCCAAATGATCCTTTTTTAACAAGGACAGAACGGGTTAAAAGGAAGAACCCGGCAGCTGTCAGAAAGAGAATAAAGAATATAAGGCTAATTGTCCCCCATCCGTTCGCTGTATTCAGATTTATAAAATGATGCCACCAGCGGACAAAGAAGACCTGCGGGACAGGTTGAATCTTGTCCTGAATGTGAAGATTGGCCAATTCAAGATTGTAGGTTATATCTTCGTCAGAAGGGTCAAGCAGCTTTGCCCTTTCGTAGTTTAAGATGGCTTTGGTAAACTTTCCGCTTTTATAATAGATGTTTCCCAAATTGTAATAGACCTCCGCAGACTCTTGATCGTTGCTTAGAATTTTTTCATAGATCTGAGTGGCTTCTTTATATTTTGACTGCGAATAAAGCAATCCGGCTTTCTCGAACATTTGACTGGAGGTTTCAGCCTTTGTCTGTGAGATTCCTATTGCAAGGAGCAGAATGATCAGTATCTTTTTCATGTTTCAAATTTCTAAATCGTTATTCTAATCCTTTATTTTTTACTGATTTGATGATCAAGCTCGTTCATCACCTTTTCCGCTTTTTTATAAACGTCATTCATCGGGCCTGTTAATTCAGCCGGAGCGTAACGGGCAAATTCGCAGTTATCGACTATATCGAGGAATTCTTTTACAAGATCATCCGATATCTGTTGTTGACGTAATGATTCAACCGCTGTTTCCCTGTTCAGATCAGCAACAGGTATGCTTAGTTTATCGCTTAAATACCCCCAGAATGCTTTCAGTACAGCTTCATAAAATTGCTCTTTATTATTTGCCTTAAGCTGAATTGACGCATTCCGTAAGTTTTTACGGGCAACCTTACTTGCTTTTCGGTGACGCATCAACTCGAGATTCGCATTTTCGCGTGCTCTTTTCCGGTTCAACGCAACGGTTGCTGCAAAAGCTAATACTGCAAGTAAAAATAGGAGATAAAACCATGTTGAAGAATATAGGGTCTGTCCTTTAGGTTGAATATTCTCGCTGGTCTTTATATACCGAATGTCTTGTCCGAGAAGCTTCAGGTCCTGTTGTGAATAGTTGCCGACTAAAGTTGCACCTCCACCGGTACTTTTGGTTACTTTCAACGAGAAGGGTCCTGCAGTTCTTCGTTCATACTGTCCGTTCGATGGATTAAAGAATATGAACGAAATCGCCGGAATTGTGAATTGGCCTTCGTTTCTTGGTATAAAAAGATAATCGAATGAGATATTGCCATATACTCCGCCTGCCGATGACTTAATATTCATGTTGGTTTTCGGATCGTAGGACTCAAATCCCGAAGGGAAATTAATCTTTAACGGTTCGATTAATTTCAGGTTTCCGTTACCACTAATGTTAATTTTTAGTGTTGCTGCTTCATTGGCAGGAACTGACGACTTATCAAGCGAAGCACTCATTTGAAGTGATCCGACTCCTCCTGAAAAATCAGCAGGTGGTGTTGGTAATGGTTTTACATTGATCGTTGCGGAGTTACTGGCAACCTTTGTTTTTACATTACGAACAGACCCGAAGAAGTCATCGAATATATTTCGAGGTGCCGAATGTTGTTGTACAATGCATTCGATATCGAATGGTTTGATTAATATTTTTCCTGTTTTTTGAGGGAAGAGCACTGTCTTTTTCAGTATCCCGACATTATAAACCTGACCGTTGACGACCTCTCTTGTCATTGAAATCTGTTGGGGCATTTCTACATCCTGATTCCAGAAGCCATCAAAGGTTGGGAAGTGTACATCATTAAATCCTGCAACATTTACCCGGGTATATATTTTCATTGTGGCCACAACATGTTGACCTTTATATACTGTGTTCTTGTCAACATTCATCCGGACAAAGAGATCGTTTTTCCCAACTTTCCCAAAACTTGCCCGTTGTGCAGACTGATCATCATTGCCGGATTGTTGTTGCGAACGATTTCCGGTTGATCCTTTGATAACCTGAATCTGTATACCGTTCGAGGGAACGGTTTTACCACCGATGTTGACCGTAGCCGGCCGGATACTGAATTTCCCTATTTTCTTAGCTCTAAGAATATAGGTGTAAGAATACTCGGAGGATTGGGTTACCTGTCCGTTAATAATGACCGTGCTGCTGCTACTTGATACACTGGGCCCCATTAGAAGGTCAAAGTCGTCAAGGTTTGGCAGTTTAAGATCGCGTCCCTCTGCATTGAGTATGAAAGAGAGACGGAATTGATCACCAATTGATACAATGTCCGGACCGGACATTCTAAATCTGACCTGAGCGCCTATGGCATGAAAGGTCAGGAAAAGAAACGCTGCAAAAACAACGATTTTCTGTTTCATGGTTGAAAATCCTCTTTGCGTATTTTATTTACTAAATTATATTACCAGTCTTTATCAATTTTTTGCCTTTGTGCACTTTGAGCCTTCAGTTTACGAAGCTTTTGCTGATTATTTTTTTCTTCATTATCTAAGGCTTGAAGGATACTTTGGGCATTGCTTTTAGACAGTCCGCTGTTCTGATCCTGTTTATTCTGATTGTTCTTATTTTGATCCTTATTTTGATTCTTGTTCTGATCTTTGTTTTGGTTGTTCTTATTCTGATTGTTCTTGTTATTTTTATTCTGTTGGTTCTTGTTGTTTTTGTTATTCTTATTGTTCTTGTCGTTCTGCTTCTTCTTTTGACTTTGTGCGTATGCTAAGTTATACTTCGTATCCATATCTTTTGGATTCAAGCGAAGAGCATCTTTATAAGCATCAATACTTTCATCAATTTTGTTCTGCATGATCAATGAATTACCCAGGTTGTGGAAACAACGGGCTTTGTCCATTTTATCAGTACATTTGGTGCTGAGAGCTTTAAAACTTTTCTCTGCTTCGCTGAATCTCTTTTGTTTGTATAATGCATCAGCCAGATTAAAGTTCCACTTATATTCTTTGGGTTTCAAATTAAGTGCTTTTCGATAAGCAATCTCCGCTTTGTTGAATGTAACGGTATCTAATTTTTTAGTATCACTTAAGGCCTGTTCGTAAAGTTTATTCCCTTCACGTACGAATTTCCTTTCTTTCTGTCCGAATGAATATCCGGCAGAAAGAATGAACAGGGCCAAAATGAATATTATTTTCTTCATCATCATAAGCTTATTTCACACTGAATAACTTGAAATTCTTTAAGAATCTGTTTTTTCTCTCAAGTACCATGTATTCAATAAAGAGGAAAAGAAGTCCAAGACCGATCAGATATTGATACTGATCATTGTATTCGGAATACATGGATGCTTCCATTTGTTTCTTTTCCATTTTATTGATCTGATCAAAGAGGGCTTCCAATCCAATTTGTGAATTATTAGCCCGGACATAAAGTCCTTTGCCGGCTGCGGCAATTTCTTTCAGCATATTCTCATCCAGCTTGGATACGACCACTTTCCCGTCTTTATCACGACGATAATCGATAACACCATTGCCACGGTCATAAGGAATAGGAGCTCCTTCGGGTAATCCCATCCCTAAAGTGTGAATGACGATTTTATGATCTGCTGCATCTTTGGCGGCAGCAACCGCATCATCTTCATGGTTTTCTCCGTCGGTGATTATAATCAGTGCTTTGTTTTTATCTGCTTTTGGACTGAAAGAGCTTGTTGCCAGGTTGATTGCCTTTCCGATAGCTGTTCCCTGAACTGGAATCATAGAGGGATGGATAGAGGAAAGAAATAGTTTGGCTGAGGCGTAATCGTTGGTAATAGGGAGCTGGGTATAAGCATCACCGGCAAAAACGATGACTCCGATACGATCATTTTGAAGTTGATCAATTAATCGATCGATAGCCTGTTTCGCTCTCTCCAGCCTGTTGGGTTGGATATCCTGGGCCAACATACTATTGGAAACGTCAAGTGCAATGATGAGCTCAATCCCTCTCTTTTTTACTTTGTCAATTTTGGTGCCGAACTGAGGTTGTGCCAATCCGGTAATGAGAAAGACTAAAGCGAGCTGCAATATAAAGAATTTGATCCATGGCCGATAGTTGGACACATTGGGCATTAATTCTTTTAATAGCTGTGTATTTCCAAATTCCTGCAATGCCTTTTTTCTGTGTAAGCGTGAAAGCCCGAAAAAGACACATAGTACCGGAATGATAATCAATAAATATAAATAATCTGGTTCTGCAAACCTGAACATAGCTGATTCTGGTTTTTGATTAAGGGATATTTCGTAATAACGTATACTTCAAAAGAAGAGAAAGGATCAATAACAGTCCGGCTGCTAATACATAAGGATGATATACTTCGTATTTGCGATGTACTTCGCTGATATCAATCTTTGACTTTTCCAGTCTGTCAATTTCCTGATAGATTTCAACTAACTTTTTATTGTTCGTTGCTCTGTAGTATTGTCCTCCGGTCATATGGGCAATTTGTTTTAACAGCCCTTCGTCAATCTTAACCTCTACATTTTGAAACTGAATTCCATAAGGGGTTTGAAAAGGGTAGGGGGCAGTCCCGAGGCTTCCTACGCCAATGGTATAAACCCTTACTCCGAATGTCTTTGCAATTTCAGCTGCGGTAAGAGGCGGAACTTCGCCCATGTTGTTTTCTCCATCCGTTAACAAAAGCACAACTTTGCTGGCAGCCTGGCTCTCTTTTAGTCGTGCTACCGCAGTGGCCAGTCCGTTCCCGATTGCTGTTCCGTCTTCAAGAACTCCGCTTCTGATGTCTTTGAAGAGGTTGATTACAGTCGAACGGTCAGTTGTTAGCGGGCACTGGGTAAAACTTTGTCCACTGAAGATGACCAAGCCGATTCGGTCATTGGGTCTTCCTGATATAAATTCAATCGCAACTCTTTTGGCCGCTTCAATTCGGTCAGGATTAAAATCCTTTGCAAGCATAGTGCTTGAAACGTCAAGGGCGAGAACAATATCGATCCCTTCTGTTTTTACATTGTGCCTGCTACTTGAAGACTGAGGTCTTGCCAGTGCTACAATAATTAAAGCAATGGCGAAAACGCGGAATACAAATAGCAGGTGCCGCAGGATGTGTTTATAAGTGATGGGCGCTTTTTTTAATCCTTCAAGGGTGGAGACCTTTAAGCTGGCTCCAAATTGACGATGGCGGTATATATACCACCCGATCATTGGAATCAGCAGAAGGAGTAAATAAAAGTACTCAGGATTTGCAAACGTATAACTATGCATAATTTGATCTTTTAACGAATTTCAACTTCTTCGCCTTCCCTGTCATCAACCGGAATTTCCGGTTTCTTCATCTCTTCAATTTGAGTGTGAAGAATGAAGAAATAGGCATTGGCAAGAGTTATAGTGTGATCGTCGGGCAGTGGAGTATATTTTGCAAATTTAACCAAGTCGGCAAGTGATAACATTTGCTCCAATTGCTCGATTGATTTTTCATCTGCCAAATTTCTCTGTTTCCGGAATTCTTTAATCGTTTCTTCAGATGTTTGTTCCAATGCAGAAACCCCAAATCGTCTTACGATGTAATTACGGATGATATCCGTCGTTTCGGTATAGAACTCTTTGATCTTTTCTTTTTCCCAGGGTTTTTCTTCTTTGATATGATCCAATTCACGCAAAGCTACTATATGGGGCGGATCCAATGGCTTTTCCTGTTTAAAAAGGAAAGGTAAAGCTTTCTTTCTGCGTGGAATTGCATAAAGAAGGAAGAATATGAGAGAAAGGAGCAGAATGATTCCCAAAAGATAGGGAAGAATTTCTTTTAAAGTCAATGATGCAGAATAGGGGCTTTTAATGTCAGTCGGGCCTTTTTTCTGATCGATCTTGAAGCTGTTTACCGAAAGAGTAAGGGTGTTGGTTTTTACAGAATCGGTTATTCCTCCTTTGCTGTATTTAAAATAGAAAGGTGGAATTTCATGCTTTCCGCTGTCAAACGAAGTTACAGTCAGTTCTATAGCTTCTTTAACCAAATTATTGCCCGCTCCGGATTGCTCTACTTTCCCTTTTTGTATAAGCTCCAGGTTTTGGGAGAGCATCTTGTTTAAAGCAGGAAACGTAACCTTTACATCTTTTGGATGTGTTACTTCAAGGAACAGCTTTATCTGATCTCCCAAAAGAATTTTGGTCGAGTCCATCCTTGCTTTAGCCGTGATTCCCTGCGCATGGACAGTAACCCCGGAAGTAATTGCCAGGATTAGAATCAGTATGAACTTCTTTTGAAGAAGGTATGTTTTATTGGAAAACTTCATTTTATCAACCTCTTTTCTTAAAAAGGGAAATTAATGATTTGACGTAATCATCCCCTGTGTTGATTGTTACATAGTCAACACCTGTCCGTGTAAAAGAATTATGGAGTTTTTCAGAGTGCTCGTTCCACCACGCCATATATTGATCTCTTGTTTGCCGGTCAGAGAAATCGACCCATGTATATTTTCCTGTTTCAGCATCTTTTAGCTTTACCAGTCCGATGGGAGGAATTTGTGTCTCTCTTTTATCAAAAATTTGTAATGCGACTAAGTCATGCTTATTATTGGCAATCGTAAGTGCATTTTCAAATTCCGGGTTTTTGTCAATAAAGTCAGAGATTACAAAGGCCGTGCACTTCTTTTTTATTGCATTTGTAAGATAACGAAGTACTTCGGCTACGTTAGTCGAACGATGTTCCGGAGTGAATTCTATTAATTCACTAATTATTCGCAAAATATGTGATCTTCCTTTTTTGGGAGGGATGAATTTTTCAACCCTGTCGGAAAAGAAGATAACCCCGATTTTGTCGTTATTCTGAATAGCAGAGAATGAAAGGATGGCTGCAATTTCTGTAATTACGTCCCTTTTCATTTTCTCCTGTGTACCGAAATCCTGAGATCCACTGACATCAACCAGTATCATTACGGTTAATTCGCGCTCTTCCTCAAATACTTTGATGAAAGGGCGATTGTAGCGGGCTGTTACATTCCAGTCGATATTTCGGATGTCATCGCCAAACTGATATTCTCTTACTTCACTGAAGGCCATTCCCCTACCTTTAAAAGCACTGTGGTACTCTCCGGCAAAGATATTACGGGTCAGGCCTCTTGTCTTTATTTCAATCTTTCGTACCCGTTTAAGCAATTCACTCGTTTCCAAAGTTAAAATGATTTTAGTGATTACTAAGGTACTTCTACGATATTCAGAATATCGCTGATGATTTGTTCGGATGTGATGTTATTGGCTTCAGCCTCATAGCTTAACCCGATACGGTGACGCATTACTTCAGGACATACGGCGCGGACGTCTTCCGGAACCACATAACCTCTGCGTTTTATGAAAGCATACGCTTTAGCTGCCTGAGCCAGACAGATACTGGCACGAGGTGATGCTCCGTATGAGATCATTCCGTCGTATTGATTCAATTTATACTCAGAAGTGTTACGCGTTGCAAAGACAATATCGATGATGTATTTCTGAATCTTCTCATCCAGATAAACGTCTTTTACAATATTTCTGGCCCGGATAATGTCTTCAGGTTTAAGAATTGTCAGAGCTTTTGGGAACTCTTTTAAAAGGTTTTGCTGAACAATAAGCTTTTCTTCTTCTTTTTTGGGATAAGTGATTACCACTTTAAGCATAAAACGGTCAACCTGTGCTTCGGGAAGAGGATAAGTACCTTCCTGTTCGATGGGGTTCTGGGTTGCCATTACCAGAAAAGGTTCTTCGAGCTTATAAGTGTGATCACTAATAGTTATCTGACGTTCCTGCATTGCTTCGAGAAGCGCAGACTGAACTTTTGCAGGGGCACGGTTTATTTCATCGGCAAGGATAAAGTTTGCAAAGATCGGTCCTTTTTTTACTACAAATTCTTCATTCTTCTGACTGTAAATCATGGTACCTAAAAGGTCAGCAGGCAAAAGATCGGGAGTAAACTGAATTCGTGCAAATTTTGCATCGACAGTTTTTGCAAGAGAATTAATTGCCAACGTTTTTGCTAACCCCGGGACCCCTTCCAATAGAATGTGCCCGTCAGCTAATAAACCGATTAGAAGACATTCGATCAAATGCTTCTGTCCGACTATAACTTTGTTCATCTCCATAGAAATCAGATCTACAAAAGAACTTTCCATCTGAATTCGTTCATGTAGTTCTCTGATATCAACATCCTGGTTCATGCTCATATGTTTTTTCTCTTTAATTACTTGTTTCGAATAGGATACGAAATTATCGTATATGACTGCTACTCTGGGTTTATTTCTGTTAAAAGATGTTAAGGTCTCGTTAAAATTACGATTTAAAGATATTGATTTTGCTGGGATTCCAGAGTTCCTGGCCTCATTTAATTTTCTTAAATTTGCATTAAAATAAGGTCAATGGAGAGTAAACGCTATTTCATACAGCTTTCATATATGGGGGCTTCTTTTCATGGTTGGCAGATTCAGCCTAACGGAGTAACTGTGCAAGAAGTTTTGGAGAAGGCATTAAGTCTGATTCTTCGCGAAGAGATCCGATTGACCGGAGCCGGCAGAACTGATACCGGTGTCCACGCCAGCTTCTTTGTGGCACATTTTGATTCTTCTGCGGTCGAATTATATGGCACTGCACAGCTTGTCTTTAAATTAAATCGTTTTCTGAAACAGGATCTTCTGATCCATTCTGTTTATCAGGTTCCTGATCAGGCACATGCCCGTTTTGATGCCATATCGAGAACATATCAATATTTTGTAAGCCGGAATAAACAACCCTATTTCAACGGGCTGGTCGCTTTGCATTCAGGACCTCTTGATCTGGAACGAATGAATCTGGCCGCTGATATATTGAAAGAATATGACGATTTTAAATGTTTTTCCCGGAGTCATTCCGGTGCGAAAACAACTATCTGTCATATCGATTATGCGAGGTGGGAGGAGAAGATGGGAATCAATGTTTTTACGATCCGTGCTGACAGGTTTCTTCGAAATATGGTCCGTGCGGTAGTCGGTACCCTTTTTGAAATTGGCGGAGGAAAACTCTCATTAGATGAATTCAAAGAAGTGATTGAAAGCCGGGATAGGAGTGAGGCGGGGAATTCGGTTCCTGCTCATGGCCTGTTCCTAACTGATATCCGATATCCAAAAGAACTTGAAAGTGGTTTAATTCGACGAGAAGTAGGTTTCAACCTTTTCGGTTAACTTCACTTCACTTGTACCCGCAGTGAGAATAATTGTAAAGGTACTTCCTTTGCCAACCTGACTTTTGACGTTAAGGGTTCCGTTATTCCTTTTTGCAAAGTCCAGACATATTTTCAGGCCGAGACCTGTTCCTCTTTTCTGCTCGGTATCGTATGTGCTCAAATGTGCATCTTCCTCAAGAATCTTTTTTTGATTATCTTCAGATATGCCGACACCTGTATCTGTGATTTCAATCTTTATTTGTTCATTATTCAAATAGACGGTTCGGATTGTGACCTTCCCGCCACTGGGTGTAAATTTGACGGCATTGGTAAGCAGGTTTCGAACGATCGTCATTAGTGAGTCATAATCGGCTAAAGCTATTACATTAGGCTCAAGCTGGGACTCAATATTTACTTTCTTGACCAAAGCTGTAGGGATAATAAGAGCTACCGTTTTCTTGATCAATGCATTTACATCTGTATTGGTGAGTTTGAATTGAATATTTCTGGAGTGCGCCATTGACCAGGTAAGAAGATTTCGTAACAACTCGAGAGCCCCTTCAGATGTTTTATGAATTTGTTTAAGGTGACTAAGTATTTCATCTTTATTGAACTCATCAATTTCTTCCAACAGTATTTCTGAGAACCCGACAATGGTATTAAATGGATTTATCAAATCGTGACCGATTACAGAAATAAGCTGATCTTTGGTTTTATTAACCTGTTCCAGTTCTTTTTCTCTCAATTTTAGAGCTGTCAAGGCTTGTTGCAATTGTTCCTTTTGATCGGTTATTGTTACATTTTTTTCTTCAAGAATTTTAACCCATTGTTTTTTTCTCCTAAGATTCAAATACAGGGAAAGAGATAAAACCAGGAATAATGAAAGGATAAAAGAAAGAACAAAGAATTGCTGCTTTTTCTGAATAATCTGTTGATTGTTTTTTTCTGTTAATTGCTTGTTCTTTATCTCATAATTAATCTGATCCTTGAGTAATTGAATTTTTTGAGGAATGTTCAGTCGATTGATGCTATCTTGAAGAATATAGAAATTCCATGAATATTCAGCTGATTCTTTATATCTTTTAGCATAATATGTTCTGGTTGCAAGATCACCTGCAAGTACATCGCTTAATCTGAGATATCCTCTTTGTTCAGCTGTTTTTATTAACTGTTTCGACAATTGGATAGATCGATTGGAATTGCCTGTTTCATTATAGTAAGTCGCAAGTCCTCGCTGACTATAACACAATTCAAGATTGGCTCCTAAAGTTTTATCTATTGCAATGGCTTTATCCAGATAGGCTTTGGCTATTGGATATTGTTTGGTTTGAAGGTAGTTATAGCTAATGTTATGGTAGGCAATTGCAAGTTTTCCCCAGTATCTGTATTTCTTATAGATAGAGATGGCATTGAGAAGGTATTGATTAGATTTTGTTCCACTCTCAATAATTCCAATATAATTGCATGCATTGGCAATCCCTATCTGATTTTGTGTCGATTTGCTGATATTTAGTGCTTTATAAAAACAGAGTCTGGCATAGTTGTCGTTTGTCAGGTAATAATGAATTCTTCCTAGTTGGAGATTCGCATCAGCCTGCAAATCTTTAATTTTGTTCTGTTCTGCGATTGTTAGCGCACGAAATATATATTCGGAAGTTGCATTGGTCAAACCATGGTCTAGCATTAGTTTTCCTTTTTCAAGACAAGCCTTTGCTAATAATACATTAAGATTCTTTTGATTGGCAATCATTATAACACTATCCAGATATGCAGATGCTTCTTTAAGAGACCCTTTCTGGTTATAGATTGTTCCGAGTGTTAGATATATTTGTGGATTCCGGGCTGTCAGATTTTCTTTTTGTGCGAGCAGATATGCTTCCTGTGCATAATACAGAGCCTTATTGTAGTCTCTGTCAATCTCATTTTCAGATTTAGCAATTAGAGTTTTGATCATAGATTCTTTAGAATCATGATCTTTTAAATTAGAATTTCCGAATACGTTTTGATTGACGAACGTGCTTATAATGCAAATAAAAATGATCAGCTTTTGCATTGATTCCTGTAATGATATAAAACTGTGTAAAATTAACCTCTATGGGGTAAATAATACAATTGGGAAGAGTTTTTTTGAAAGAAGTATCGAAAAAGTTACATGTGCTTACATATGTTCAGGTTCTTTTTGCATAAGAGTATCAATGAGAGGCATGAATAAAGACAGAAAAGGGATTTGCCCAATGTGTTTGATATGTTTTCTTTTTTCTGTCAGGGAACAGTATTTAAACGAAAAGAGGCTGTCTGAGACAGCCTCTTTATATTCGATATCATGTCGAATTAGTAGGAAACAAAATTTGTATCTGTAAAGAATCAGAAATTTATAAATCAGTTGTCCTGATCAATAATATCTGAAACAACAGGTTGTTCTGATTCATTATTCAATGACGATGATAATATCACCTTCCATTACAGAATCACCTTTTTGTTTTTTGATAGAAACAATACGACCTGCTTTATCAGCTTCGATGTTGTTCTCCATTTTCATTGCTTCCAAAACGATCAATTTCTGACCGATTTTAACAGTGTCACCTTCTTTTACCAAAACATCAAGAATGACACCTGGCAGTGGAGATTTGATTGTACCACTACCTTTAGGAGCATTCGGGCTGCTTGTTTTAGCAACAGCAGGATGAGAATCAGTAGATGGTGCAACAGTCGAACGAACTAATTTAGGTGTTTTTGTTGTTTGAATCTGTGTTTCGAGTTCAACAGTATAAGTTACTCCGTTGACCTCAATATCGGCAACATTATCCTCAACGTTGAGAATTTGTGTATTATATTCTTTGCCGCTTATGCTAAACTTGTATTTTTTCATCGTTAATGCTTATCTGGGTGATTTTCTTAAACCATAAATTTTAGAACTCCATGGAGAATAAGTACGAGAGACATGTTGGATTGTAAGTTTAGTCTTCTCGTTTTCTTTTAACTGGTTTTTGTATAGATAAAGAGCCATTGTAATAGCTGCTTTAACTTCACCAGAGATTTCATCTTCTTCAGCCGGAACAGCAGTTTCAGGTGCTTCGTCTTCTGATTCATTAACTTTGAAGCCTAAGGCTTTTGCAATTTTCTTATAGAAAATACTCAAAATGATCAGTGCGACAAATATAAGCACAACAATAATCAGAGAATTACCGAATCCTTTTGCATCCAGTTTTCCGAATTGCTGTTTTGAACTTGCCTGTGTTACGTCATTATTAGAACAAGGAGTTGCACTGGTGAAAGAAGTCCATGTAGCACTTCCATCTTGTTGACGGCCATAAGAGACATCAGCAGTTTGCTTTTGCGGAATAGAAACACTATCAATTAGAGTCTTTCCATCAGCAGCAAATAAAGCAATTACTTTTGAGTTCTTAAGGTCAAAATTCAGATGAAGAGGACCCTGAACAGTTTTATTGTCAGCCCAGAACACTGTATAACCATGAGGAGCAACTACAGTACGTTGATCTCCGGCAGGGATTAAGTATTTTGTAGGATTCTGCAAGTCATTGGTCAGGTAAAGTCCTCCGATATTTGACTGACTTTTTGCAGCGTTAAAAATCTCAATCCAAGCACTATGGCGACCGTAATCGTCGATATAGCTGGAGTCGTTATAGACCAGAAATTCATTGATCCTTAGATCCTTTGCGTTCTGGCCATATGACTTGCCTGAACTTAAGCCTAATGATAGGAAAAGTACAGCTGCAAGTATGAATTTATATGGCATTTTATTATGCATGGGATCAAAATTATAATGGAATATTAGTGTGTTTTTTAGGTGGATTAGTGACTTTCTTTGTTGCAAGTGACTCTAATGCCCTAATTATGCGGAAGCGGGTATTTGCCGGTTGAATAACATCGTCGATGTATCCGTAACGGGCAGCATTGTATGGATTCGCGAACTCGTTCTTGTAATCCTGCTCTGCCTGAGCAATGAATTCTTCGCGTTCTTTCGGATCAGTGATTTCTTTAAGCTTTTTACTTTGAAGAACCTCAATTGCTCCTTTGGGACCCATAACTGCGATTTCAGCGGTTGGCCAAGCATAGTTGATGTCACCACGAAGGTGTTTGGAACTCATCACGTCATAGGCTCCACCGTATGCTTTACGCAGAATGATGGTAACTTTTGGAACAGTAGCTTCTCCATATGCGAAGAGCAATTTAGCTCCATGAATGATGATTCCACCGTATTCCTGAGTGGTACCTGGAAGGAAGCCTGGAACATCAACGAAAGTAACAATAGGAATATTGAATGCATCGCAGAAGCGAACAAAACGAGCAGCTTTTCTAGAAGCATTGATGTCAAGAACACCTGCAAGAT